>JBAUWG010000230.1:0-8251 GCA_049583675.1 Desulfobacterales bacterium
GCATCCATGTTCTGGGGGTCTTGGGCAAAGTTATTGACGATGAGGATCTTCTGGTCGCCGAAAGCCCGAAGATATCCAAAGAGGTGGGGATTTCCGGTATGAATGACTTCCATGCCCCCGTTTTGAAGGGCAGGCAATGTTTTGCGCAAACCGAACAGCTTGACCATTTCCTGGAAAAAGCGCCATTCCAGTGTATCTTGATCCGTGAGGTCTTCCCGGGCCTCCCATCGTTTTCTGGAGCGATGGACCCATCGACTGTCACTGGCTTTTTCAGGGTCGGTTAAATAGGTGTAGTCATTGAGCATGCCCCATTCATCTCCGATATATAACAGCGGAATGCCGCCGATACTGACCAGAATACTCCTTAAGAGGTTGACCCGCCGGACAGCCTGTTCGATCAATTCGCTGTCTTGTTTTTCGATGGCATCTTCCAGTCCCGCCAGGGATGAAAGCGTTCCCGAAATCCGTACATCGCCGGTGTCCGCATTGAATTGAAAAGGGACGCCCTTTGCAAAAGAACCGGGGTATTGGCCGGTGTAGAATTTGTTTAGAAACGCGCGATGGCCGACAGGATCAATGCCGATGTTTCGCGCGTCTTGATCGTCAAAAGTCCAGCCGATATCGTCATGACAACGGATAAAGTTTACCCAGGTGCATCCGGACGGCGTGGGATAGCGGTTTCTCATGGAATATTCGAGCAACCTTACCTCCTGGGTTGCCAGTGCTTCCCACAAAAGTGCCATGAGCAACGGGTTGTAAGACAGCTGACATTCATCGGGATGAAGGTACCGGATCACGTCATCCGGATGGACAATGGCTTCGGATTTAAACAGCAAGCAAGGCGCGACGATTTTCGCCATGGCATTAAAGGCGCGGATGATGGTATGCGCTTCAGACTGATTTTCGCAATTGGTGCCGAGTTTTTTCCAGATAAACGCCACGGCATCCAGGCGCAGCACCTCAACGCCTTGATTCGCCAGAAAAAGCATTTCTTCGGACATGGCACGAAATACTTCCGGATTTGCGTAATCCAGATCCCACTGGAAGCTGTTGAACGTCGTCCATACCCATCGCTGCATCTCTTCACACCATGTAAAACTCCCCTTTCTCACGGCGGGGAATATCTCTCTAAGATGCTTTTGGAATTGATCCGGCAGGTCACGATTCGGGTAGGTATGGTAATAGGCCATAAAATCCGGATCTTTCGATTTGGCCTTTCGGGCCCAAATATGCTCATCGGAGGTATGATTGAAAACAAAATCCAGCACAAGGCTGATCCCTTCATTACGAAGTGCGGCGGCGAGTTTGGAAAGCTCCTCCATGGTGCCGATATCCGGGTTGATGGCCCGATAATCACTAACGGCGTACCCGCCGTCGTTATCCTCTTTGGGGACTGCAAACAAGGGCATCAGATGCAGATAGGTCAGGCCGAGCTTTTTGAAATAAGAAATGTGATCATCCAGTTTGGCAAGGTTATCGCTGAACAGATCCACATATAATACGCCGCCCACCACGTTTTCGGATAAAAACCATAAGGGATCGGCTTCCCGTTTTTCATCCAGCAGTTTCAGTTCAGTCGAGCGCGCCAGCCAGTACTGAACCAGCATATTTATAATCTGTTCGAGGGTATAAAAAAAATCATATTGCCACCCGTACAACTCATGAAGACAGGCAAACAGGCGTTCCCACTGCCTATGGAGTCTGTTTTTAAATTTAGGCCATTCATTCACCGCCTGTGCCAGTTCAACGGCAAAGGCCTTTTCCACTTCGGGAAGAATGCGATTGAGCGATTTTGCAGCCTGTTCCGGTCGCCAGTCATATTCTGCCATCATTTCTTCCTTTCTAACTTGATCCTTTCTATCCAGTGGGATGTTTATCCTTGGATTATTTCAGGTGCAATAACACGCCGCATGTATTTTGAGATGCGATATGAAGGCGCGCCTTGCAGCGGGTGAGGGCCTGTCCGACTTCTTGGGCGGCCTTTTGGGGCGTGTTGTTGGTTTCGCTGAGATGGGCCAGCAAGACATGCTTTAGACAATCATGCTGCAGGTCTTTCAAGAGGGTTTTGGATGCCGTGTTGGACAGGTGGCCGGTTCTGCTTTTGATGCGCTGTTTGATGGGCCACGGGTAGGGGCCGTTGATCAGCATTTCTTCATCGTGGTTGGCCTCGAGGATCAACAGCGAACATTCTTTAAGATGCTCTTTGACCATGGCGGTAGCAATGCCCAGATCAGTGGCGATTCCGATTTTCGTTTGGTTTTGGCAAATCGTAAATCCGCACGGATCAGCGGCATCGTGGGATATGGAAAAGGGGTGAATGGACAAGCCGTTGATGGCGAAGGCCGATCCGCATTCAATGGTTTTTGAGTCATAAAGGTCGCCGAGTTGCGAGGACGCTGCGTTTTGTGTCTTGGTGCTGATATAGACCGGAAGCTGATAACGCCGCGAAAGAACCCCGACGCCCTGGATATGATCGGAATGCTCGTGAGACACCAGGATCGCATCGAGGTTTTTCGGATCCAGCCCCCTTGATTTCAGACGGCGTTCGATCTCAATGCCTGAAAGGCCGGCATCGATCAGAATTGACGCTGAGCCCCCGGAAACAAAAACAGCGTTTCCTTTACTCCCGCTGGCCAGAATGCATACGCTAAGATTGTAATCGCCATTGGCTTGCAGGCGGTTTACCGCAGGACCCTTTTTCATCTTAACGACCCGTATGCCCGAATCCGCCGCTGTTCCTTCGGGTTTCATCGAGTCGCTGAACAATGTCAAGTCTTGCCTGATATACCCGGTTGACGACCATCTGGGCAATTCTGTCGCCGCGCCGAACCGTATATGCCTTTTCCCCGAGATTGATCATCGCAATCTTGACTTCTCCGCGATAATCGGCGTCGATGGTGCCCGGAGAATTAATCAGTCCGATACCATGGTTTACGGCCAATCCGCTTCTGGGACGAATTTGTATTTCGAATCCATCGGGAATGGCAACGGCAAAACCGGTGGGTATCAACCCCACAGCGCCTTTTTCAATCAGGATGTCTGTTTCATTGGCCGCACAGATATCCATTCCGGCCGCGCTGGGCGTCATATATCGGGGCAGCGGGATATCCGCATCCGAGTCGGGTCTTAATCGAAGTAATTTTACCAAAGGAGAAGTATCCACAAGTCAGTTCGCTGCGTTCACTATTGGCCAAATCGTTAATTGGTCGATTAGTCTAATTGTAAAAACCATTCAATGATTCAACCAAATGCTACATCGGCAAAGATATCATCAAACTGGTTTTTATTGTCAACAGGCCCTAAAAGGGTCACTGAGAAACGGTTGTCTTGAAACAGATCCTCGGCCAGATGGAGAATATCGTCTTCGGTGACGGCATCAATGTTATTGATAATTTCTTCCAAAGGGACGTATCGTCCGAAATGCGTCTCGTTCTGCGCCATTCGAACCATCTGATTGTCGTTGCTTTCCGAGGCCAGCATAAGGTTGCCTTTTGTTAATTCTTTGGCGTAATGCAATTCACTTGAATCGACTCGCATTTCTTTGATTTTTGAGATTTCCTTGAGAATGAGCTGTATCGATTGATTAATATTCACGGGGGCAACGCCGGCATATGCGCCGAACATTCCGGTATCGACAAAAGAGGATACATAGGAATAAACCGCATAGGCAAGGCCTCTTTTTTCACGGACTTCCTGGAACAGCCTTGAACTCATGTTCCCGCCTAAAATGGTGTTCATCAAAGAGTAGGCAAACCGTCTCGGATCGGTAATCGACATTCCTTTGGTTCCCAGGCAGACATGAACCTGTTCCAGGTCTTTATAGTGCAGATCAATAGCGCATTGTTCATCCGGTGCCGTGCGTTGGGGAAAAGGATCTCCCGGGAGAATCGATTCGAACGCCGGGCCGGCGATATCCATGAAATGGCTGTGGTCCAGATTTCCTGCGACGGAAATAATAATGCGCTCGGGCTGGTAAAAACGATGAAAAAAGCGTTTGAGGCGGTCGGAATCGAAGCGCGTTACGTTTTCACGATTGCCGAGCACGGACCGTCCCAGAGAATTTCCGTTCCAGAAATTCATTCCTGAAAGGATGTGAATATATTCGTCCGGACTGTCTTCGGCCATCCCGATTTCCTGCAGGATCACCGCGCGTTCGTTCTCGACTTCTCTCTCATCAAAGAGCGAGTTTAGGAAGATGTCCGATAGAATATCGACCATGGTGTCCATGTGGGCGTCCATCACCTTTGCGTGATAGCAGGTATTTTCGGTACTGGTAAACGCATTGGTTTGGCCGCCGATGGCGTCGAACTCCTTGGCGATCTCGAAGGCCGTCCTTTTTTGGGTTCCTTTAAAAACCATGTGCTCGATAAAATGAGACATACCGCTTTCAACAGGAGATTCATCCCGCCCCCCGACATTCACCCAGACGCCCATGGATACCGATCGAAGGTGCGGCATTTTTTGGGTGATGACTTTGATGCCGTTGGAAAGAACGGTTTTAAAAACTTCATTATCCATGGGTTATCCTTCCTCTTCCAGAGCCGCTTTGTAACTTAAGCGGATTTTACCGTCTTTTCCGATTTCGAGAACCTTGACCTTTATGTGGTCTCCTTCCTTCACGATATCCGTTACCCGGTTCACGCGATGTGCGGCCAATTGCGAGATATGCACCAGCCCGTCAACATTGGGAAGTATCTGGACAAATGCGCCGAAGTCCATGATTTTGACGACGGTGCCGTCATAAATTTTGCCGACTTCAGGTTCAACAATTATCTCTTTGACCATATTCAAGGCCGCATCGGCTTCTTTTTGAGAAAATGCCGCGATTTTAACCATGCCGGTGTCGTCTATTTCAATTTTTGTGTCGGTTTCATTTTGGATGGCCCGGATGGTTTTACCGCCGGGACCGATAATCTCCCGAATTCTATCGGGATTAATTTTCAAGGTAATGATTTTCGGGGCATACGGCGAAATTTGCTTTCGGGGTTCCTGTATGGCTTCGGTGATTTTACCCAGGATATAAAGCCGTCCGTCCCGGGCCTGCTCTAGCGCTTTTTTCATGATATCTTTGGACAGCTCATGAATTTTAATATCCATCTGAAGCGCGGTGATCCCGGCATCTGTGCCGGCCACCTTGAAATCCATGTCGCCGGTATGATCTTCATCGCCTAAAATATCGGAAAGAATGACGACATCATCGCCCTCCTTGACCAGCCCCATAGCAATTCCTGACACCGGCGCCGTGATAGGAACGCCGCCGTCCATCAGTGCCAGCGTGCCGGAGCAGACCGTCCCCATGGACGAAGAACCGTTGGACTCGAGAACTTCTGAGACAATCCGTATGGTATAATCAAAGTCTTCCCTTGACGGGAGAACTTTTTCGAGAGCCCGTGTGGAGAGCCCGCCGTGGCCGATATCTCTTCGGCTTGGTCCGCCGATGCGCCTCACCTCTCCCACTGAATAGGGCGGGAAGTTGTAATGGAGCATAAAAGGCCTGAGTTCATCTCCGATCAAGGTTTCCACGCGCTGTTCATCCTGGCCCGATCCAAGGGTCAGCACCGCGAGAACCTGGGTTTCACCCCGCGTAAATAGAGCGCTGCCGTGGGGTCTGGGCATTATCCCGACTTCACAGGTAATCGGCCTTATTTCATCAAATTTTCTGTTGTCGATACGTCGCCTTTCTTTGAGGATGATGTCCCGGCTGATTTTTTTCAGCAAGTCTTTCAATATCGCATTGATTTCATCCTGGCGATCCGGATAGGTTTCCTCCAGTTCTTTAAACATATCTGATTTTACCTGTAAAAGCGCCGAATTTCGATGCGTTTTGTCCGGCACGCACAGGGCAGAGTAAATTTTTGAAGAAGCCTTGCTCTCGATGATTTGAAACAGCGCCTCATCTCTTTGAGGAGGGGTGAAGGATCGTTTGGCGACGCCGTTGGTTTCTTTGAGTTTCAGTTGCATATCGATAATCGGCTGCATGGCCTTGTGTCCGAAAAAAATGGCTTCCAGCATATCCGATTCACTGACGATATTGCCCCCTCCTTCGACCATGACGACCCCGGTCCTTGATCCGGCAACAATAATATTGATGTCGGACGTTTCATATTCATTGAGGGTCGGATTGACTTTGAATTGGCCGTCAATTCGGGCCACACGAACACATGCAATCGGTCCTTCAAAAGGGATGTCCGATATTTCAAGGGCGGCGGACGCACCGATCATCGCCAGGATGTCGGGATCGTTTTCCTGATCCATGGAAAGAACCGTGGCGATCACCTGCGTTTCAAACCGATACTCTTTGGGAAAGAGCGGCCGGATGGGGCGGTCGATGAGGCGAGCGGTCAGGGTTTCCTTTTCGCTGGGCCGGCCGATTTCCCGCCGAAAATAATTTCCGGGGATACGGCCCGCAGCATATCCTTTTTCCTGGTATTCGACGGTTAGCGGCAGAAAATCCGACGGGCGCTCTTCCTGAGAAGATACGACCGCCACTAAAACAATGGTATCTCCGTATCGAACCTGAGCTGCGCCGGATGCCTGCTTGGCAAGTTTGCCGCTCTCGATGCTCAGAGTTTTACCCCCGATTTCTGTTTTGAGTAAAGTTTCCATAAATTTCTCCTACGCGTCAAACGGCTTCGAACCTGTGATTGTGGCGTAACTTGAAAGTTGTCCTCCAGAAAACAAACAACGGCGAATTCGGCAATACAGGTATCTATTCGTTTGAATGGTTTGGCAAAACGTTTGGCTTTTTGAACATCGATGTGTTTCAAAAAACGAAACGGCTCTTGCTATCTTCTCAGTCCCAAGGTATCGATGATTTCCCGGTACCGTTTCACGTCTTTGTTTTTGACATAATTTAAAAGTCTGCGCCGTCTGCCCACAAGAATCAAAAGTCCTCTTCTGGAATGATGATCTTTTTTATGCACTTTCAAATGTTCCGTTAAATAGGAGATGCGGTGCGTCAAAAGCCCCACCTGCACCTCCGGCGATCCGGTATCGTTATCGTGCAGCTTAAATCGATCAATCAATTTCTTTTTTTCATCTGATGTTAAGACCAATTTTTTTTGCCTCCTTTTGTAAAAAATACCGCGTATGACTTAATAAATCGTTGAACCCTTTCCATGGGCTCATCAATTGTTAAACACACACCGATAATCGTATTGGTTCCTGTTTCCGTTATACTTGAGCACGGCAATGAGCCGTTCTTCGGCATCGAGGATTTTCATAAAACCTTCCGCTGGGTTTGCCGTTTCGATTACAATATCATTTTTTGTCAGAATTTGACCATATTTTATTTTATTTGCCAAAATTTTGTCGGCAGTATGTTCGGGGAAATCCTTGAGCGCACTCGACATACTGATGATCCGGCCGGAAGATTTGTTTGCTGATGTCAAGTCCTTAAGTTCTTCCAATGTTATGGCTTCTTTTAGGGTAAACCCGCTGCTTTCGATCCGCCGGAGTTCTTTCAAATGACCGCCGCATCCCAAGGATGAGCCGATGTCGGCACATAGGGTCCTGATATAGGTGCCTGACGAGCAAAAGACCTCGAAGCAGATGATCGGCAGTTGAATGTCTTGTATGTTGAGATCGATGATCGAAATTTTTCTTGCCGGCTTTTGAACGGGTCTGTCGCTTCGGGCCAGTTTGTAGAGCGGAATCCCTTTATATTTTAAGGCCGAATAAACCGGCGGGACTTGTGCCAGGGTTCCCTCATACCTTTTAAATACGGATTTTATGGCTTCTTCCGAGAATTTGTCAGGATCGCATATGCGTGTGACATTCCCCGTTGAATCCTGTGTGTCGGTTTCAATGCCCAGGCGAAGAACCGCTTCGTATTTTTTATTGCCGTGCAAAAAAAAACCGGCAAGTTTAGTGGCGCGATTGATGCAGCAGACCAGTACGCCTGTTGCAAAGGGATCCAATGTCCCGGTATGCCCCGCTTTTTTGGCTTTGAATAATTCTTTTACACAGGCCACCACCTTGGCGGAACTTATGCCTGCAGGTTTATCAACAATCAGAATTCCGCTGATGCCGTCATGCATGATTTAAATCACATGGTGTTCGTCAGGTTCAAAATCATTAATTTTATTTCCGAAAGTGTCGACTCGATATTGAATCCTGCGGCACTGGCGTGACCGCCGCCGCCGAACTCGGATGCGATGGCCGCCACATCGATTGATCCGTCGGAGCGGAGACTGACATGATACAAGTTGCGGTTTTGCGATGGCCCTTTACCGTTATGGTGCTCCTGGAT
>JBAUWG010000231.1:0-6213 GCA_049583675.1 Desulfobacterales bacterium
ATAATATATTTCGACCATTGGATATTTTCCTGATGTTTCCCATCTGGGTTCACCTTATCTGCTGGGTGTTGTGGGGAAGATGGTACAACACTTGCTATTTGTTTAAAGCAAGAGGTCGGCAATAAAAGAGTACCGTAGGGTAGAAAAGCAGAAGAAAAATATGAAAGGTCCGGATTCCGGTAGAACAAGTGCAATATCTCTTTAATCCCAAAGGAGCAGTACCATGAGAAAACGAATCCTTATTGTGAACTGTTTTTTTGATGAACTTCGCCTGTCCATCCGCCGGTCGAACAAGATTCCCCAGGCCATGGCGCCGGCATATCTTGCCGGTGCGTTTTCCAAAGAGTTGTGCGATATCCGTCTTTACAGCGAACTTACCGCGGGACACCTAAAAAATGAGGCACTGCTCGGGTGGCCGGACATGCTTGTCCTCACCGGGCTTACCAACGCCTTCGACCGAATGCGCCACCTGACGGCTTATGTGCGCACCAAAAACCCCAAGGCTATCGTGGTGGCCGGAGGTCCGGCGATTCGAGCGCTGCCGCGCCTATCCAGTCGGTATTTTGATTATACCTGCGATGGCGATGTTGAACAGATGGAAGCGGTTATCAAGGATGCTTTTGGTGCCGCCTATGCCGCAGATCAAATAATGCCGCGTTTCGACCTTTCTTATTGGGCGGGCGGTAAAGTCGGCTACGTCGAGACAAGCCGTAACTGTAATTTTCATTGCGCTTTCTGTTCCCTCACCGGCGAAGGGCGGAAATACGAAAAATATGACCTTGAGACCATCCGGGAGCATATCCTTGCAGTCGGCAAAAAGAAAATCCTGGTTTTTCTGGATAATAATTTTTACGGCAATGACCGGCATTTTTTTCATGCACGTCTGGAACTTATCAGGAGCCTATGGAAGCAGGGTGTTTTTGAAGGCTGGGCGGCACTGGTGTCGAGTGATTTTTTTCTGGAGAGCAAAAATCTGGTGCTGGCAAAGGAATCGGGCTGTCAAGTTCTATTCAGCGGGCTTGAAACCTTCGATATGAAATGGTTGCGTAAGTTCAAGAAGATACAGAACACACTCATCCCTCCCTTGCAAATCATCCGCTCATGTGCTGACGCAGGCATAATTTTTTTTTACGGGATGATGCTCGATCCTGTTCAACGCTCGCTTTCCGATTTGCGCCAGGAACTTGAATTTGTCATGGCGACACCCGAAATCCCCTTACCCGCTTACCTCTCTGTGCCTGTTCCGATCCCGAATACGCCCTTTTTCTTTGAATGCGTAAAAAAAAGAGCGCTGTTGCCTTTGACGAAACTGCGTGACCTAGACAGCACAACACTCTCCTTGAAACCCTTAGAGCCCATCGAAAAAGTGGCGGCATTTATTAAAGAGATTCAATCCCCGCGAGGTTTTCGCTGGCGCGCATTACAGCACACGGCTGATTTCTTGTGTCGCCGCAATTTTAGGTTGAATAGACTCCAAATCCAGGTCGAACTGGGCAGTGCTGCGGTTTTTTGTGCGCCGACATACGGAACAACACTAAATTGCTCTTTATTGCAAAAAAGACCCAAACGTACATTCATCAGTACAAGCGAAATTTTGGACAAAGCCTATTCTCCGGTTTTTCCGGTTGCATCCGGTTATGAATCGTACTTTAAACCGACCATGCTGACAGACGCCGGGGGATGCCTGACGGATGATATGCAGGAATTGATGGATGGGAAGATACAAAATGGATTCGGCATAGAGGCAGAGAGATCTGTCGCCGTTGCTTAAATCCGTGATTTGGTATTTATTCCCTATACGCCAACCGATAAATCGATAAGAACCTGCCGGCTGACGATGACGAAGGCATAATACATTCTTTTCGCGCCAATCGAACAATGAACTTTCGTGTGGCCGTCTCCGGAAACTCCGAACGGCTTTTAAACTCCCCGATGTGCAAATCGATCGCCTTATTTTAAAACCATCTCCATTGACTTTGATGTTTTGATATATATTTTCACAGGAATAGGTTTTAAATCCTATTCAGTTCAACGCTGATAAACCTTTGTACCTACTCCTGACCTATCTGATCACCGGTCATCAGTAGTGTTATCCACTTCATCCTGTATCATATTCTGAGCAGAGACCTATTTCAACCGTTCGGCAAAAGGCCGTAAGGTTCCACAGATATCGCAATGCCCGCCAAATACGACGGAGACTCTGCTGACACGGTGGATGGCGAAAATCGAAAATGGCAGATAATGTTATTCAAAGGAGGGCACGCTTATGCAACAACGTATGACCAAAGTCAATCCATCGGAAGAAACCATCAAGATTGGTCCGATAGAAATCCGGTTTCTGCTCACGGGCGATGATTCCAACGGCAATGATTCAGTGTTCGAGTTCTTCGTTCCTGTCGGACAGAAGCTGGCGGCGCCGGCCCACAAGAATGACGCCTATGAGGAGATCCTCTATGGCATCGAGGGGGTCCTTACCTGGACGGTCGACGGCACGCCCATCGAGGTGGGCCCGGGTCAGGCGCTATGTATCCCCAGAGGCGCGGTTCATCGCTTCGATAACTTCGGCAGCGAGAATGTCAAACAGCTCGTCATCATAACCCCGGCTATAATGGGCCCCGCGTACTTCCGCGAAGCTGCCGAAGTCATCGGTGCTGCCAAGGGCAGCCCGCCTGACCGTGAGAAGATGATGGATGTCTTCCGGCGTCATGGCATGACGTTGGCCATGCCTCCGCAGGTTAATTAGCCGGCCCCTGATATGGGTTCTATCCGATTAGCGCCTTCGCCCCACGGCACGCTCGTGACCGTTTGAGATGAGGGCTTCATCGGGGGCGTGCCCAGGCAGCACACGGGAATGCCGAAATCCGGGAAAAGGTCCTGGGCTGGATGGATATTTGGGATCAAGATAACGGGTCAAAAAAGATATCCAATACTCGGGCTTATCCCATCAAGCATCATATTGTCGTCGGTGTCCTGAAGCTTTGTCCATTTAAAATACGTCTTCACAGTGATTTCGGAGGCTGGAAAGTGCCCGCCATGACAGTAGACTGTATCAGCACCATGCACTCATTATCACCGCCGAACACGACAAGGTCGTTCAAACCGTCGCCATCAATGTCACCGGCTGCAATGCGGCTTGCATAAATCGGTAAATTATACACACCCTTTAGAGAAAAAGCCCCGCCACCGGACTGCGTAAAAAGATTAAGCCGCGATGTGACTGCCGAACCTGCCGGAAAGAATCCGACCACTGCAAAGTCCGGTCGATCGTCGCCATTTAGGTCTGCCACTACTGCATCATCAATACCTCTTATGCCGGCAAGCGAGGTGTCAACCGGTGCGGCAAAGTTCCCTGTTGCCGGATCCTGAAGAACTACGGTAAGCTTGGCTTTATAGTCGACACTGAAAGGGGTAAAGAAAACAAAGAGGTCATTTACTCCATCGCCGTCGTAATCCGCTATCTTTAGAAGTCCCACGTTTAAGCCTGTCTGTGGTGCTAAGGTGAATATCGGGCCTAATGACCCGTCCGGCTGTTGCAAGATGACGGCAATCTCTCCGCTCGGCGTCCAGCTGCCGGGTTTCAGATAGATCCACGTCAGCAAGTCCGCCAAACCGTCTCCATTAATGTCACCCGTAGTTACATTGGATGAAGCGCCTGGCAAAATTAAATCCACTGCCGGCAGGAACTCACCTTGATTCACGGGGTCCTGATAAATCATTACAATTCGGTTTGCACCGTTGTGAGAATCGACGATTGCAATGTCAGATGCATTATCGTTGTTGAAATCGGCGACTGCAGCCTCATATGCATGCACACCGCCGGCGATTTGCTGCGGAGAAAGGAACTGCCCATTTCTGCCTGGGTCCTGCAACAATAGTTGGACGTTATTTAAATCAACGTCAGTAACCAACAAATCGGGCAGCGTGTCGCCATCGATGTCGCTGGCTACCAGTTGCCACGGGTATGCGCCCACAATATAAGTGCTTGGCGCCGAGAACCCTCCCTGATCTGTCTGGCGATACAGCATTATATGGCCTTCATAATGTGACATGCTCGTCGAAAACATGGCAAGCGTCAAGACATCTTTGCGTCCGTCACCATCAATGTCTGTAACGACGACATCGGTTTCGACCCCTAGTGGAAAGAGCCAAGAGTCATCGTCGGCGCCACCAGATCCGAGGATGCTGATAAACCCGGACACGATAACACATGAAATACAAAGAAATCGTAAAATCATATGAATCATGTAGGTTTGCTTTGGTTTCATGCTTCCCTCCGTTTGATAGTGATATACAAAAAGAAATAAGCTGACATGGTACCAAAAGTAATCGCTATGACATCATTAAAATCAAACGTTCCTGATAAAAAATATTTCTTGCTGTTCTCCAAATAGACGATCCCGGAAAACCAATCCGGGACCATGGATGAAGAAAATGCCTTGTATTTTTGGCCTGCCTCGAAAATAACATCGGTTAGAAACCAGCACACACAGATGATGACGCAGACTCTTTTTTGGCAGTTCAAGAAACCTGCCGTAATCAAAATGAAAGAAAATGCATGGGCAAATGATGGTAAACTGTTGCCGATGGATCCGAATAAATTTGGAAGGAAGTTGTGAAGACTTACGTTTCCAAAACTTTTGTAAACAAAATAGGTTTGGTCGGGAGCGCGATCAATCAGATATACCAATGTTCCAAAAAGCAAAACGGAGAGGCCGATTAAAATCTGGCGTATATTGATTATGCCGCCGAATGCTTTTAGGCTTTCCTTCATGTAATCATCCTTTAGGGTATTGTAAAACCAACACCTAATGTCCATGCATCGTGATTTTGATCATCCGTTTCCCAATAACTGTAATTTAAAAATGGCGTAATTGCTAAATGCTTGCTTATTGGAAAATCATAACCTCCGCCAAAGGTTAAACCCCGCCCACTTTTTCTACTTGTCTCTCCGAGATGATTACTCCACTGATCCACATAACCACCGCCGACCTTTGCAAACAACCCCGAAGTGGCGCTTGGATAATATCGCGTAATAAGGAGTATCTGGCTTATACCCTCTCCTTTTGTAGGGTCATTAAAATTGCTGGCTTCTAATAGCCACCCACTGAGTTCCGCACCAATTAGAAAATGAGGGTTGAGCGTGTATCCACCTTCAAATCCGAGGTAAAAATGGTTTCCCTCCTCATCGGCCTTTTCAGATGACTGTTGAACAAATCCAATACCCACATCGACTCCTCCCCAGAATCCGGACCGCTCATATTTTTCTTCTGCCAATACTCCGGGGACAATTACAGAACACCCTGTGAAAGCAAAGAGAATGAAAGTGATTAAAGAAACAATTCTTAATTTCATTGTTCCGGACATCTTTTTCCCCCTTAAATTAAATTACTGACCGTTTGTTTTTAGACAAATAGCAAAAGTTGTACCATCACAGCTCTATCATGCATCAGGCGAAATCCATTCAAAGGGGAAGCATCAGGAAAATATCTGGGTGTTGAAATATATTGTAGTATTTTAAATTGGATAGATATTTTGTAGGATCAAGAAAAAAAGGGGAAAATTGAAAGATTTTCTACATCGTAGATAAAAAATTAAATAGATCATCACAAAAAGAGTGCAAAAACAATTGACATATTTGTATTATAATTCATGTTAACTAACCAATTCAATGGGTTAGTTAGTAGCAAGGTTTGTTTACAATGCAAAAAAAATTGCACCGTTTGGACCTGTAACGATCAAGCCAGGATCGTTTTTAAGATATTTATTTCTTCCCCATTAAATATCTCACGTTGACTGATTTGTGTGCTCGTGGCAAGCGATCAAAGGTTTTGACGAGCCTTATTTTCGTGAGTTAACTTTATTGACAATCACATCGGTATGGTTTATAATACTTTTAAAAATAAACAGATCGAAAAGGCAAATCCGTTGAAAGGCGGGGACGCAAAGCCACGGGTCTAAAGCTGTAAAGCTATGACAGCCGGGCTGCCGAAGTGACTCATTCCAGCCCTTGGGCAAGCGTTCCCAAAGGCTTTTTTTGTTTTAGAGCGCTTTCACCTTATTGTCTTATAATAAAAACATGTCTGGAAGGAGGTGATAATAAAAGAAGCAAATATTTGAAGAATTGTTTTTATAAAATTCAAATCATTTTACCGTGGGGGTAAAAAGTGAAACGAATTTAAAATTTAAGATGCCTGTCATGCTACTCGTCATACT
>JBAUWG010000232.1:0-5249 GCA_049583675.1 Desulfobacterales bacterium
TATTTTCCGAACAATGAGCCGCTCAATATGTGTCTCGGCGTCAGCCACATGAACATCGGGGATTTTGACACGGCGTTGTCGCTTTTTTTAAAATTTCAACATTCAAAACAAGCACTGGAGATGATCGTCAAATGTTACCGCGCATTACATGACAGCGAAAACGCATCCGTGTATGATAAAAAGCTTGCAACTACGGAATAGGGAATATTACCGGTGCGCTTCAAATTGGTTTGGTTTTGATCACTCTCGCCGGCAAGCCATTGAAATCCATTCTTCATCGGTCACGATTTCCATGATTTGAAGGCCCGCATATTCCAATTCGGCCAGCATCTCATTTTTATCTGCCGTAAGAATGCCCGAACAGATGAATATGCCGTTTTGAACCAGCACCTTTTGGATCTTTTCGAGAAGGAATGAGATGGTTTTGCTCGTTAGATTTGCGGCCGCCAGATCAAACCGCTGAGTGATCCCATGGACCAGATCTCCGGTGATAATTTTAAAGACGGATTCGGGTATCTGATTGTGCAATAAATTTTTCCGGGCGATATCCGCTGCAACACCATCGTTGTCTATTCCTACAATATGGCCTGCGCCGAGCTTGGCCGCCGCAACCATGAGAATGCCCGAACCGGTCCCCACATCCAGGAACAGATCGTTTTTTTTCAGATATTTTTCAATCAGGGCAATGCACATCCGTGTCGTGGGATGGATGCCGGTGCCAAACGCCATCCCCGGGTCGATTTCGAGGACGATCTCTTTATCATTTTGTGAATAGTCTCGCCAGGTCGGCTTTACAACAATTTGATCGGTGATTTTTTCCGGGCTAAAATAGGCTTTCCAAGATTCGGCCCAGTCTACTTCTTCCACATCGGCAAAGAAGATGCGGTATGTAATGCCGATCTCTTTTTCAAGCCTTGCCAGACCTTGTTCGATACTTTTTCGTTTTTTTCTTAGCGCGTCGTCACGAGGAAAATAACCGATGACCGCATCGTTTTCACAGATGACGGGATGGCTGCCCCAATCTTCAACACCCTCAACTTCGGAGTCCTCAATCACAACACCTTTCAAATCCAGATCATAAAACAGATCGGATATGAGATCCACGGCCAGCGGCCTGTCATTGAAATTAAAAACGACTTTTACTTCGACCCATTTCATCATCTAAAATTTTTCCTTCGGCGGATTGAAATAACCGTGTTTTACATTGGGAAAAGTTTCTTTAATCTGCGAAGTGATGCGGTGCATCCCCATGGGTTTTCCGGATCTTGAAACTGCGGACATCATTTTCCAATACTTTTTCGGATCAAAGTTCAGATTTCGCCACTGGATCATATTGACAGGATATACGCTCATCAGTTCGGTCAGGGCGTTGAACTCTTCGGGCGTATCGGTAAACCCGGGACTGTTGAGATAGTTGACGGATACGAATTTTTTCTTTTTAAGCGCCGCCTCAATACTTTTAACCACATCCTCGAATGCATACCCTTTGGGTCTGAAATACGCATTATAGCAAGGTCTTCGGACACTGTTCAAACTGATTCGAACGCTGTCGAGGCCGGCTTCAAACAGTTTTGTCAAAATGCCGGGTCTGCTCCCGTTGGTATTCATATTGATGGTTCCGCTACGGGTTTTGGATCTGATCTTTTTAATGGCCGGTTCGATGACGTCGGCCGCCAGCAGAGGCTCCCCTTCACACCCCTGGCCAAAGCTCACAACACTGTGTTTGACGCGCCTGATGTGAAAAAGGGCGACTTGGGCGATCTCTCCGGACGTGGGTTTGAAAGCGATCCGATCCTGGCTGTGGGGAATCTCGGTGCCTTTTTGGAGGGACAAACATCCGAAACAGCGTGCATTACAGCGTGGAGAGGTCGGAAGCGGCGCTTCGTATCTTCCAATGAAAAAATTCTTGGCTGCCGGACAGCCGTATTCCACGGCGCATTTCTCAAGATGCGTTTCAAGCCGGTTATTCGGCATTTCTTTTTGAATTTTTCTGATTCCCGCCACCACTTCTTCGGGTTTCATCCGCCGCAAATCCTGCCGTTTTTCCCGATCCACCAGGATGACCGCGGATCTGAACCTGCCTTTGTGCCATCCGACGGCGCCGTAAGAAAAAAGAGGAAGAAAACCGGCCGTCTCATTTTCTTCATAGGCGCTTGCAAAAGAGACAACATATCCCGGAGAATTAAATGCCGCCACCGGAAAGACCGGCTCGTCAGGGCTGTAAGGGTTTTCCTTGAGGATTTCTATTCGATGTTGACGGATGTTGTAAACCGCCGGTTTTCTGTCCGGGAGTCGCATCAATTCGCTGCCAAAGGGCATATTCATGGTGTCATCCGTCGCCAACGGGATGAGAGAGGAACCGGCCATACCCACTGCCGCATACCCGTCAAGGTCAAAAATTTCTCCGGCTGCATTGGATACAACCGCTGTGATAAACTTTTTTCTGTGTTGCATCGGTTCCCGTTTCCTTTTCAGTGATGCCGGATCTTTAAGCTGAACGTAACAAATTTGCTGATAAATGTACACCGAATGATATTCAAACATATTTGACATTTTTAAATTCGAGGAATACTGTCCACGATATCGAGGATGCGAACGTGGTGAGTATTCGGAGTTCAGTGTTCAGGAAGGTGATCCCCTCAATTTGCAGACCATCGCGGTGCTCTGGTTCCGGCAGTAGAATGATCAAACTCTCTCAAAAATCTGCTCACCGAGTCACGCATAATTGCCCTTCCTGAACTCTGAACACAGACAATTTTCGGAGGATATCCCCATGAAAAGTTATCGGAAAGAATTATGGTTTGAAGTCCCGACCCGGCGCGCGTTGATCAATATTACGCCCCAGGTGGATGCCTGCGTAAAGGAGAGCGGTATCAGGGAGGGGCTTGTGCTGGTGAATGCCATGCATATAACGGCGTCTGTTTTCATCAACGATGATGAATCAGGTCTTCACCATGATTATGACGTCTGGCTCGAAAAACTGGCACCCCATGATCCAATATCCCAGTACCGGCATAATGTGGGAGAAGACAATGCAGATGCCCACATGAAAAGACAGATCATGGGCCGGGAGGTGGTCGTGGCCGTCACGGAAGGACGGCTGGACTTCGGAACCTGGGAGCAGATATTTTACGGCGAATTCGACGGCCGGCGGCGTAAACGGGTTTTGGTTAAAATTATCGGAGAGTAGTAATTATTTACTCTAAAAACCCTTCTTTAATGGTGATATCGGCCTTGCTTTTGAGTTGCGCCAGCAGCGCATCAAAAATTTCGGACTTTTTTTGCGACAACAACTGCTGTCTTATCATTTCTTTTTCTTTGTCAAATGTATCGGATTCAATTATTTTTCGGCCTTTATACTCGATAACATAATACCCTTTTGCACCTTTTAGAACGTTTTCCGGCAATTTTTTTTCGCGTGTCAGTTGAAAAGCCGCTTCAGAAATGCCACGGTCATAACCGATGTCTGGAATTGAACCGTTTCGTTTAAAAAAGCCGGTGGTTTTCGGCGTCAGATGAAATGGTTTGCTTTCTTCACTCATGGTTTTACCGTTTTTTAACGCCGCAAGAAATGCCGATGCATCCGCTTTTGCTTTTTCGTCCTGATGTTCTTTGGTTAGATCGGCTATTACCGTTTCCCTGATCTTGTCTAAAGGGGGTATTTGGGGCGGGACTTTTTCCAAAAGCTGAAGAATGTAGTATCCATCTTTAAATTCCTGCACATCGCTGATTTCCCCGGTGGAAAGATCGAAGGCGATATTGGCGAATTTTGAAGGATCACTGATCCCTTCGGGCGGATTTTTTTTCGAAAAGAAATCCGTGGTTAAAATTTTCAAATGCCGCTCTTTTGCCGCCTTGATCAGATCATCTCCGTCGTAGGCGATGTCGGAGACCGACTCTGCTGCGTCATAGGCCAGGCTTTTGGCTTTATTGTCAGTGAGTGTCTTTTCGATGTCCTTTTTGGCATCCTTAAAAGGTGTGGTGTGTGCGTCTATTATCTTTTCGACTTTAATAATATGCCATCCGAACCGGGTACGAACCGGTTCACTGATGTCGCCGGTTTTCATGGAAAAGGCTTTTTCCGCAAAAGGTTTTACCATGGACTCTTTGGTAAATTCACCGAGATATCCGCCGTTGTTTCGGCTGGGCCCTTCCGAATACTTTTTGGCCAATTCAGCGAAATCTTTGCCTTCTTTAGCTAGTTTGTATATTTTGAGAGCCTTTTCTTTTGCTTTTTTGACGGTCTCGGGATCGGCATCCGGACTCACTTTTATCAGAATGTGTCTGGCAACGATCTTTTTCGGGATTTTAAACGATTCCAGGTTTTCATCGTAATACTCCCGGACCTCTGAATCGGACAGTTCCACCTTGGATTGATATTGTTTCGGGTCAAAATGAACATAACGCACTTTTATCATAGGGTCTGTCTTGTAGTTTTCTTTATATTTTTCATAAAAAGCGTTGAGTTGTTCCCCGGAGGGCCTGGCGGTTTTATAGTGGCTCGGGTCGAAAAATACGTATTCTATATTCACCGAAGTATTGAGCCAATTGTACCATTCTCTGACTTCCTGATCTGAGACTTTGGCGTTGCTTGTAACGAGTGTTCTTAATTGATCAATCAACATCTGGTCTTTCTGGGCGGCCTCAAATGCCTCGGGCGTCATTCTGAGACGATCCAGGACATTTTTATAAAGGTACCTGTCAAATACGCCGGCCCTCTGGAATGCCGGAATGTGTAAAATTGCGTCGGAAAGCTCTTTTTGCGAGACGCGAAACTTAAGCTTTTTAGCCTCCTGAATCAAAAGCCTGTTGTTGATCAACCGGTTCAACGCCTGCTTTTTGACCTGAAGGGTTTTGATCATCTTTTCATCCAGCTTGTTTCCAAATCTTGTCCGGAGTTGTTCCATCAGATTATTGTACGCTTCTCGATACTCATCCAGGGTAATTTGATCGCCATTGACCAAGGCGACCCTGCCTCCCCTTTGCGCCCGAAAGCTTCCAACACCCCAAAAGATAAACACAATTACGATGGCGCCCAAAAGCAACTTGATCACCCAGCTTCCAGCATGTCTTCTCATTAACCTGAGCATATTTTTCCTTTCCGTCGATCCTAAAAATCAACCGAGCCCGGATATTTCATGAAAATTTTCGAGCTAGACAATAACCGACAACGGTTTAACCTGCCGATCGATCTTGCTGCCGACAGACTCTGAACATATCGCACACAGATATTCATACTTGTCCCCTTC
>JBAUWG010000233.1:0-2742 GCA_049583675.1 Desulfobacterales bacterium
GCCCCGGTCAGCGTCGCCAGATCAATCACGGTCTGCGGCCCGTATTTCTTTATGGCATATGACAATGCATCGATGAGAATCAACCTCCCCTCGGCATCCGTATTTCCGATTTCAACGGTTTTACCGCCAAAACTATGAATAATGTCTCCCGGCCGGGTCGCATTTCCTGACGGCATGTTTTCAACAATAGGGATGATTCCGACAATTTTATGTTTTAGGTGGAGCCTTGCCGCGGTGATCAGCGTAGCTGCCACTGCGGCTGCCCCGGCCATATCCATTTTCATCTCCGCAAGAGACGCGGTAGGTTTTAGGTTTAAGCCTCCTGAATCAAACGTTACGCCTTTTCCCACAAAGACAATCGTTTTTTTGGGTTTTGCCGGGCAATGCTCCAAAGTCACCAGCCTGGGCTTGCTCAAGCTGCCGGCTGCAACCGCTAGCATGGCCCCGAATTTCTTTTGTTTCAGATCCTTTTCATTGAACACGCTGACTTTGAGATTCTCTTTTTTAGCGTGACGTTCAATAGATTTTGCAAAAAACTCCGGCCGCTTATCATTGGGCGGCATACTGACCCATTCTCTGGCAAGAATCGTTCCCCGACAAATCGTTGAGATTCGTGCCGGCAGTCTTTTATATATTTTAGCGTCATCAGAATTGACAAAAAAATCGATCCTGTTGAGCGATCGATGTTTTTTTTCTCTTTTGTATCTGTCATAAAGATGATTCCCGAGAAAAGCGCCTTCCATCATTGCTTCAAAGACGATCTGCGGCTTAATGTTAACATTGTCAGTCGAAGGCACCGCAATCAGAACAGCGGCATGTTGTTTTTTGATAACATTTTTTACGGCCCTGCCGGCCATGGCGCGCAGCGATTCCGCATCGATTTTTTCGAACCTTCCAAGTCCTAAAAAAATGATACTTTCCGCTTTCACTTCGGAAAGATGGTATAGTACAACTTCATCTTCTTTTTCGCCTTTAAACGCCTTGACCTTTTTTGCGGTGTCGACAAGAGAACATATTATTTTATCGTCATGAATGTTCCGGTCTTCACAAACAGGAATAACCAGCGATTCGATTTTTTCTTTCCTTAGATCGACGGATTTCAAAGACAGCATGTGCAGCTTCTCCTTTCTGGCCGTAGCCCTTTTTTTATATTACTCTATTCCACCCAAATTGAGCGATAACGCTCCGTCGAGTGCTGACTTGATAATGGAACCATTGAAACATTACGTTTTGATAATATATACATTTTTTTTGCTGTCAACGAGAATATCGGTTTGAGGAAGCTGCCTGCGTAGCCTTTCGATCACTTTAACGACGTCCATCGATTGACTTGACAACGTGAAGGGTTATTTGTATTAACGATTAAGATATCTAATCTTTCATGAAAATTGATGGTTAAAAAAATGGAGGCGGAACATGGCTGGCATCAACAAAGTTATTATCATCGGCAGATTGGGCAATAATCCTGAAGTTCGATATACGCCGGACGGTACGGCAGTGGCCAATTTCAACGTCGCCACATCTGACGAATGGACGGATAAAGGTACCGGAGAACGAAAAGAGCGTACCGAATGGCATCGTATCGTCGCTTGGAGAAAGCTGGGTGAAATTTGCGGTGAATACCTCTCGAAAGGAAAGCAGGTTTACGTGGAAGGCAAGCTGCAAACCCGGTCATGGGAAAAAGACGGGGTTACCCGGTACACTACGGAAGTAATCGCATCCGATGTTCAGTTTTTGGGAAGCAAGAATGCCGGCGAAACGTATAAATCATCCGAGGCGACTCGGTCGCAAGGATATGAGGATCCCCCTCTCACAACCCGGCAGGATGATGACATCCCATTTTAAAACTTTTGTTGCAATAATGACGCGCTGCCGAATCATATAAGCGATTTTAGATGACACAAATCTTGCGATAACCTTCGGACATCGCCCGCTCTATTTGTCCCGTGGAGCGGAATCCGAATTTGAAGACTCTTTTTTGTCTTCAAGTTTATCCGGCTCTTTTTTCTCCGGCTCTGCGGTAGCACCTTTAAAATTCCGTATGGCTTTTCCCATTCCGGCGCCGATATCCGGAAGTTTACCGGCACCAAAAATAATTAAAACAATCACCAGTATGATGATCAGTTCCGGCATTCCTATTCCAAACATATATTCCTCCTATTGATCGGGTCTGGTATCTTTCAACTCTTCTAAAAGCTGTCTAAATTCTTTTGACTTCAAATACGTGTCGATGGCGCCCTGATAATCGATCCATTTTCTCCACATTTCAAGCCATATGTCATTGTGCCAATAATATTCCGAGTCTCCCCTTCCCTTAAGTCGTTCGATGAAATCGATATATTCCTCGGCACAGCTTTCACAAAAACGATAGGGAACCCGCAAATCGCTGATCGATCTTTGTTGATGGTGTTCATCCGGTTGTATTTGGGTGCCGCACTTTTCACATTTAAAAGCGCAATGCATACATTGAAATATTTTCTGAACAGCCAGGATTTTCCGCTTTCGTATAATTTCAGCTTTTTTTTCTTTGGTGTGCTTGAGCTTTTTGTCAAGCTCGATGATATTCGCCACGCTTTAAAACTCCTTTTACATCCCAGTTTTGGTTTGAGGCCTATGCAAGACCTTGAACTTTTTGCAACGCTATCGGTAACGCTCATGCATTTGCTGCAAATCCCTCAGCGGTGATTTGAACCTATGGACAGGAGATGTAAATTTGAACTGATAATAACACCTGCACATGAT
>JBAUWG010000234.1:0-2219 GCA_049583675.1 Desulfobacterales bacterium
TATTTTCCCGCCGCCTTATGGCGGACAAAGGCCAAAGCACGTCAGTGCTTTCAACGTTGAGCTTGCATCCGGGTGAAAAGCACCCGGTTTGTTTTGCAAGAATCTTCCGGTTCAATGGCCTATACCACAAATAATGGAAATTGGCGACCACTTGATGCGTAAATCTGCGGAATCGCGTCTATCGACGCCATAACTATTGTTTCGTCTTGACAATTACGATATATGGCGCTCATGAAAACAAATGAACCTCCTATATCAGCGCAAACTTTTCTTAAAATCAATGGACATCAGGCGATTGTCAGCTTAGGCTGTGGAAGATGGATCAATCGGATCGATAACCACCTTCGTCTGATGAAGCGGCTGAACCTGAGTTATTATGTGGGGATCGATTATGCGCCCCGGATTGAGCCGGCCGAGAAGGATGTGTTTATGGACCCCGACAATATGAATGCCTTATTAAAGAGCATATATCTGGGTCGGCCGGACCATTTTTGGAACGAGTTATACGTTTTTCCGGGAACTTACGTCGAAGAACTGATCGGGGCAAATTGCGCTGCAGTGGTTTGTCAGCGTGTACTGCCCCACCGCCGTTGGGAAGAAGTCATTCAATCCATGAACCCGAAACTCGTTCTTCAGGAAGATCTCCACGGTTGTGAGCGGCAGCAACTGCGGGGTAAAACCTATGTGAGAACATGGTCTAAAATTAGACAATACGATTTAAAGTCCTTCCGCCCCTGGCCGATTTTCCCATGGGAAAACAACCTGGTTCTCTGGCAACGCCGGGACTTTGGTGATGAAAACCAAGGCCGCGGCAAATTTAGACTGTTGGAGCGTTTCTTCTCATCTTTTATCGGATAGACAGTGTCCATCCGTAAATGAAGATTTTTGTTCAATATTAAGGCATGCGAAAAAAATAACCACAGGCATATAGCTCATATTCCGAGGATTATTTTTTGAGCATAACGCAAAGATTGGGCAAAAAGACCATTTACGGATGGACACTATATATTAGAACTCAAACAGGCCTCCAACTGCTCCAAATACCCGCCATAAAGCGGATGGGGATGCGTCACCACCACGCCCTTCTTTTCATCCCTGATGTTAAACAGCCCTTCCATTTCATAATCTTCATAAAAAATCACTCTTTTGATCATTTTCGTTCCTTCAATACAATATGTTGTATATTTTTATTCTTGACACACAATGTAATTTTCAATATGCTGTGTGCAAATTTAAGTTTACCTCCTTTATCTTAAACAACGCCGGCCAATTAGCGCAAACCGGAAATAGTTTTATGGTGTATCGGCAATCTTTAAACAGATATGTTTTAAAGTCAGATGGACGATATATGAAAATTGTTTGACGAGCAAAGCAATTCATCGACTCGTTTGAACCACGGCTGATTTTACGCGATAATTCTCTCTTCTTCTTTACAAAACTGCCGAATCGTCAAATCGGAATATGATGTGGAATTATCTCGGAGGAACGTTTAATTACGATATAAATCATTTTCGCCAACCTTTCTAAAGAGGTATTTCCATTTTTAACAATCTTTAAAAAAGGAGGGATGAAGAATGAGAATTATATCGATTGCCAACCAAAAAGGGGGATGCGGCAAGACAACCACGGCAATCAATTTATCCGCATGCCTTGCCCATGAGGGACGAAAAGTGCTTCTCATCGATATGGACCCTCAGGGACATTCATCCTTGGGTCTAGATGTCGATATCAGCGGTCTTGGGCAAACAATCTTTGACGTGATCGGTCATCCTGATCACGCAAAAGCAACGCTCAATGACATCCTTCTTGAAATTTCGAAAAACTTTTACTTGGCCCCCTCAAACATATCCTTAAGTTTATTCGAGCAACATCTGTCCGGCGTTCACGGAAGGGAGATCCGGCTCAAAGAAGCCATTGAAGGGTTGCATCGCGCTTTTGACTACATCATCATCGATTGTCCTCCCAGTCTGGGGCTTCTGACCTTTAATTCGCTCATTGCTTCCACGGAAGTCATCGTTCCTGTTGAAATGAGCCTGTTTTCGCTTCATGGAATCAGCCGGCTGTCTAAGATCATAGATCTGGTGCAGAAGAGAACCGGACATAAACCCCTGATGAAAGTAATTGCAACCATGTATGACAGGCGAACAAGAATATCAAATGAAGTCTTTCAAAATATTAAGAAAAATTTTAACGAATCGATGTTTCGAACCGTGATCCAT
>JBAUWG010000235.1:0-15854 GCA_049583675.1 Desulfobacterales bacterium
GAACTTTGAAGTCTCCACCCTTCCTGAAGACGCCATGCGGGAGATCAGCGAGGGAATCACGACGCGGATCAGGTTTAATGCCGTTGTAGAGACCGGTGTCCCCGGGTTCATTCCGAGAGGAAATTGAGGTTGAGAAAGCAATACTGCAACAGGTGAGCGTTCAAGTTTTCAGGCTTGGGCATTCGAGACGTAATGGTGTCAGCTCACTTTCACAGAGCCTAGCTTGTGTGCATACCACATTTTTAAGAAACAAATAGGTAATAGCCCCCATTGTAATTCTACGGAAGAGTTGATATATGTATTCTTCACATAATATGAAATTCAATAGATATAAGGAAAATCACAATGCAGAATCGACAAGACGAGGAAAATAAAATAAGGGCGTTAATCGATAAATATCAATCGGTTCGCCAAGCCAGCATAGAAATGTGCCGGCCATTGTCGGCCCCGGAATACCGACTTCAGCCGATTGAAGATGTGAGTCCTCCCTGGTGGAATTTAGCTCACACTACCTGGTTTTATGCGCTCAACATTCTGCGGCCCCTCGGTCTTGATGTTCCTTTTACGGCAGAATACCAATACAAACTGAACTCCTATTATCACTATCAGGGTCCGATGCTGGAAAGGGGTCGCCGAGGATTGCAGTTAAGACCTGAAAACGAGGAGATTTTCAATTACCGAAACCAGGTAGACGAACAAATGATTAGACTATTGCGCGATAGTACGGATCGCCCGGATCGCGGTCAGGATAACCTTGCGTTTTTAACCACTGTCGGGGTAAACCATGAGCAGCAACATCAGGAGCTATTTTACACTGAAATCAAACAGATTTATTTTGCTGACGCCCGCCCCGACCTACTTCGGTATCCACCGGCTCTTATGCCCGAGGAATCACCACCCGCCGATACTCGGTCCCGATTTTTACCGGTAGACGGCGGTGGCTTTGAATTCGGCAACCTGGAAGACAATTGGGGCTGGGACAACGAGTACGGCATTCACCGGCGGCATATCGAAGATTTTTCGATTATGGACCGCCTGGTTACAAACGCTGAATTTCTGGAATTTATCCAGGACAACGGCTATGGACAGATCCTTCTCTGGCTTTCCAATGGCTGGTATGAAAAAGAAAAGCAGGGTTGGCATGCTCCACTGTACTGGGAACAACGAAATGGCGAATGGTGGAATTATACTCTGGCCGGATGGCGGCCCTTGGCTTTGGAAGAACCGGTTTGCCACCTAAGTTTCTACGAAGCCGACGCCTTTGCGAAGTGGAAGGCACACAACTCTGCAGATCGCCGAATCAGGCTTGCAACCGAATATGAATGGGAGCAGGCCGCCCGGACGTTGGCCGAGCCGATTGAGAGCGGCAACTTCATCGAAGATCACCGTTATCATGTCATCGGGGCTCGATCAAATACCACGGGACGCGTCCATCAGATGTTCGGCGATGTATGGGAATGGACCGCCAGTCATTATGAGCCATATCCTCGTTTTCAGCCGTTTCCCGGAGGTCTGGTCGAATACAATGGTAAGTTTATGGACAACCAGCGGGTTCTAAGAGGTGGCTCGTGGGCCACGCCAAGAGATCATATCCGCATCAGTTACCGTAATTTTTGGCAGCCGGCAACTCGTTTCCAGTGCACTGGTATAAGGCTCGCTATGGATTCATAGATTTGGAGATAAAGGTGGAGAACCGGTGTGAAATAGTCGAACTCAATTCGTCCGGAGATGAGCATAGGCATCAATTTGCGCGCACTATCCTCGCAGGACATAGGCAAAAGCCCAAACAATTGCCTTACACGTATCATTACGACCAGGAGGGCTCGACTGTTTCAGAAGATCAGCGAACTGGATGAGTACTATCTCACCTCCTGTGAACGCGAAATTTTCCTAAATCATCATCATGAAATTGCGGCCATGCTTTGCGACGAAGCAATGTACATTTTCGAACTCGGTGTCGGCGACGGGCATAAGGCCATGATACTTCTTGAGCATTTGAATCCAAATTTCACGTTAATTAACTTTGTAATCGATACCAGGTGCCTACAATCTGTTTCTATTTGGAATAAGTCAGATTTATCACAAGTTTTTTGGGGAGGTGATATCCTGGTAGTCCTGCATGAGATCAAAGATTCAGACAGGGCGGATTTTGTTACGTGTCTCCTCAATCTAATCCCCTTTTTTCTCAAATTTGCGGCAAACATTATTGACATCGAACTTTCTGTGTTTACCCTTCTGTAGGATGGAGTCTGATATCGCTTTCTCCTATTTTACATGTCATCTGCCACTATCATTTCCATTTAATCATAAGCAGAATTTTCCGTAAAGCGGCCTGGTTGCTAAAGGCCTGGGAAATTGGCATGTGGGGTGGCGAGATCCACCCCGAATTCACCTCTCGACCGGGCGATATCGTGGCCCAGGAGCATAGGTGTTCTAGGAGGTTTACCAATACCGACCTGGATCTTCTGCTCAAAATGCATGGCATCCACAAGATCATCGTCATCGGGCGTATAGCACACACGTGCGTGGAATCAACTGTTCGCTTCGCTGCTGAGCGTGGCTACGAGGTCACCGTGGTAAAAAACGCACCCGCAGATTACTCTGATGATGACATGCACGCCGCTCTCGAAATCGATCTCCCAAACTACGCCAGTGCCGACGTGACTACAAATGAGGTCGTTGGCTTGATCGCTTCTTGTGAAACCGTGGGAACAATGGCTCGGTTGTGAATTGCGTAGCATTCTAACCGTTACGGCCAGATGAAGCTAAAACAGCGAGAGCCCTTCAATCCAACTAACATTAGGAAAACGAATATGAAAATCTTATGGTTCTAACGTCGCACGACCAACTCGGCAATACCGGCCGTAAAACAGGTTTCTGGCTTGAAGAATTTGCGGCCCCCTATTTCGTTTTCAAGGATGCCGGTGGCGTTGGTCTGTCACGCCCCTGGTGTCCTCCGCCAAGTCACGTACAAGGGCGAGCCTCTTGTGAAGGGGAAGCGTGTAACCGGCTTTACAAATGAGGAGGAGGAAGAGGTCAAGCTCACCAATGTCGTGCCGTTCCTCGTCGAGGATGAGCTGAAAAGACTGGGTGCAATTTTTGAGAAAGTTACCAATTGGCAACCATTCTCCATTATTGATGGCCGCCTGATTACCGGGCAGAATCCCGCATCGTCGACCTCCGACGGGGTATAGCGGCGACTCGTTGGCGCGACCAGGAGACGGTCATGGCACGAAATATCACTTATCCGGGGATAGGAGCAAGAATATGACTGAAGTCGAAAAGGTTGAGAATCTCGTTATTGGCAGCGGAGAAGCGGGTAAATACCTGTCCTGGACCCTGGCTAAGGCTGGACAGCGGGCGGCGGTGGTCGAGCGGAGGCTGATCGGCGGGTCCTGCCCTAACATTGCCTGCCTCCCGAGTAAAAATGTGATTCATTCCGCCAAAATAGCCTCTTTGACCAGGCGCGGCGCGGAATTCGGACTCAAGACAGGGCCGATTGTCACTGACATGGTAGCGGTCCAGCGCCGTAAGCGCCTCATGGTCGAGGGACTGATTCAGATGCATCTCGACAACTACAAAGCCAGCGGCGCTGAACTGATCATGGGGGATGCCCGTTTTATTGCCCCGAGAACCGTTGAAATCAGCTTGAACAGTGGTGGTGTCAGACGGATCGCCGGCGATCGGGTCTTCCTGAACTTGGGGACCCGTGCCGCTTTACCCGATTGGCCCGGCCTTGAAATGGCAAGAGTTATGACCCACGTCGAAGCACTCGATCTCGACCGCCTGCCGGAACACCTCATAGTCTTGGGCAGCGGTTTTGTCAGTCTCGAACTTGCCCAGGCTATGCGGCGCTTTGGCTCCCGAGTGACCGTAATCGAGAGGGGCCCACAGATTGCAAGCCGCGAGGATTCTGACGTTGGAAGCGCGCTCTTGGAATTATTCCGTGACGAGGGAATCGACGTAAGGCTCGAAACGCAAGTCAGCCGGATCGAGGGACTCTCCGGTGGGCACGTCCGGCTCCACACCCGAAGCAAAAAAGAGGAATCAATCTTCGAAGGATCGGACCTTCTCGTAGCGATTGGCCGGACTCCAAACACGCAGGGAATCGGACTCGAGCACGCAGCAGTGGAGCTAAATGAGCTGGGTTATATCAAAGTCAACGAACGTCTGGAGACAACTGCCCCAATGGTCTGGGCTATGGGGGAATGCGCCGGCAGCCCGAAGTTCACCCATGTCGCTTTTGACGATTTTCGGATCGTACACACCAACCTTAACGGAGGAAATCGCTCTACAAGCAACCGGGTAGTCCCTTTTTGCCTGTTTACCGATCCCGTACTGGCACGAGTTGGATTGAACGAATCCGAGGCCACGCGTCGCGGCATCGGCTACCGTCTGGCCAAAATGCCTATGGCCAATATCCTAAAGACGAGGACTCTCTCTGAACCTCGCGGCTTTTTGAAAATTCTCATTAGTGCTCAAAGTGATGAAATTTTGGGATTCACCGCATTCGGGGTTGAGGGGAGCGAACTGATGGCGGTTGTTCAGACCGCCATGATCGGACACGTGCCATATACGACTTTAGGCGCAGGGATTTTCGCCCATCCCACAGTGGCCGAGGGGCTGGTCGCACTCTTGGCAAACGTGCCGGTGAAGGCGGCCCAGCAGTCTTCTTGAAACGAGACGGATACGGGGTAGCCGGCCTGATGAGGAGTTTTTGCAGGAAGGTCAACCTGTAGCGACCAAAGAGACGGTCGGAGCCGCTCACTCCTATGACGATATGCGCGAGTAGATTCCTGAGATCCGGCAGGAGAGCACATCCATGACGCCTGCGGCAAACAACGGAATGATCAACAAACCGACCAATCACTCGGTCGACGAAACCGTAGGAAAGATCGAGTGCATTCTGCAGGCCAAGGGGGTGAGGCTCTTTTCCTTGATTGATCACAGTGGAGAGGCGGAGAAAGTCGGCATGAAGATGAATCCTAACAAGCTGCTGATCTTCGACAACCCCAAGGCGGGTACTCCCTTGATGTTGGCGGCGCCGAGCAGCGCGATTGACTTGCCTCTCAAGATTCTGGTCTGGGAGGATGGGGAGGGAAAGGTCCGGATTTCCTATAACAGTCCCGCATATTTGCAGGGGCGCCACAGAATACCGAGCAAGTTACTGCAGAACATTGCCGTGCTGGAGGGGTTGGCAGCAAAAGCCGCCGACTAGTGGTGCCTGATGAGGAAAGGAGAAATCCAAGGTGGAGACGATAGACTCCCAAATAGGAGGTTAGAAATGTCGAATACAGAGAAAACAGTGATCGTGACCGGAGCTTCGCAGGGCATCGGTGCGAGAATCGTGAAAAGGTTTGTCGAACGGGATTTCAACGTCGTTGCCAATTCCCGGAAGATGACCCAATCCACCGATGTAGCGCCTTCCCACAAGGTCGCTCTGGTGGACGGCCACATCGGCGAGCGGGCAACTGCCGCCAAAATCGTCGAGACGGCGCTGTCTCGCTTCAAGTCGATTGATGCACTGGTCAATAACGCCGGCATCTTCTTCACCAAGGCGTTCACGGACTACACGGCCGATGACTTCAAATCGCTCGTGTCGACGAACGTCGAAGGCTTCCTGTACGTCACGCAACTCTGCATCAAGCAAATGTTGGCGCAGAAGACCGGCGGGAGCATCGTCACGATCACAGCGGCCCTTGCTCACAACCCGATCCGGGGCGTCACGGCGGCGATGCCGATGCTCACCAAAGGCGGTCTTGAAACGATCACCCGGCACCTTGCCATGGAGTATGCGAAGGACGGCATCCGCGTGAACGCCGTCGCGCCGGGCGTCGTCTACACGCCGCTTCACCGGGACACTCCGAAGGACGTTATGGAAGATTTGTCGCCGATGGGCCGGCCTTCCACGGTCGATGACATCACGGACGCGGTCATTTACCTGACCGACGCCGCGACGGTCACTGGTGACATCCTATACGTCGATGGCGGCGCTCATATAGGCCGCTGGTAATTGAAAGGAACTTTCGTCATGAATAAAAACTCAACGGATGCCGAGGATCGCCTCGTCCGGTTGGGACTTCATCTGCCCGATGCGCCGACGCCTTTTGGTGCGTACGTGCCTGCTGTTCAGACGGGCAACCTACTTTTCCTGAGCGGGATGCTCGCCACTTCAGGCCACACGGCTACGGTAGTTGGCGTCGTAGGCAGAGACCTTGACGTGAAGGCGGGCCGGGACGCGGCGTACACGGCCGCATCGAATGTGCTTGCGCTCACCAAGAAGCAGTTAGGCTCGTTGAACCGCGTGAGACGAGTCGTGAGGCTCGGCGTTTACGTCGCCGCGACGTCTGATTTCACGGAGCACGCGAAGGTTGCGGATGCGGCTTCGGCGCTGCTTCGAGATGTCTTCGGCGAAGAGAGCATCTCTTCGCGCCTTGTCTTTGGTGTCGCGAGCCTTCCATTAGGTTCGGCGGTCGAACTGGAAGTCATCTTGGAAGTGAAGCCCTGATCCAACCGGCGACCCTGACAAAATAAATAAGGGGGGTTTGAACCTGATAGAAAATGGTTTGACGCTGATACAGCGGGTGGCAATATGCTTTGCGGCGGGGATTATAGGCGGACCGACCGTGGTACTTTTCAGTCACGTCCTCTTTGAGTTGGGGCTTAGTGCGACATTCGGGGTAAAGGCCCCAATCTCCTTGAAATCGCTTGATATATACAGGCGCCTTCCTGGGCCGGGCTGTGGGGCATCCTGCTATGGCTTTTCATAAAGACAGCCCGGAAGTGGCTGTACATCTTCGGTCTTTTATACTTCCTTGTGCCTCTGCTGGCATTGTATATAATTTTCTTGCCGATGGGCGGCGCGGGGTATTTCGGGCTTAAGCGAGGCGGGCCGATGTTCACATTAGCTACTTCTGAATCTGCCATAAGGCATGGGGACACCAACGACTCTCTCGATTGCCTGGTGTAGATCGGGCAAGGAGGAAAAAGGCATTGAAATATTATCTTCCAATGAAAAATCCTATCAGGCGATGCACTGGAAATATGGTGTCATTTGGGTTAAGGTTCTCATCGGTGAAGCATACTATTGCTTATCGAATTGTGGTCGAAGGTCACCGAATAACCGATTCGGATACATCTCATAACTATTTTGAAAAATCTATATAAAACTGAAAATATCAAGACAAGATCATTTTTCAGATTTCGTTTATATATTTTCTGTATCTCTTGAACAAAAGCTTGAAAAGTCTTAATTAAAAAAAGCATAGGATTTTTCCCGTGCCTAAATTGTGTCTAAATTGTCTCCGTCAAGGTCAAAAGGTTCAGAAAATTTCCAAAAAGATCCAAAACCCCAAAAAATTCTTAACATCAAATCAACTAGTTAAAAATACATAACCAATTGACATCGCTTTTTACTATGTTCAGTTTTATAAAGGATGGATTCTGATATCGCCTCTTCCCATTTTACACGTCATCTACCGATGGCCTTTCCACCTAACCATAAGTAGAAGTATTCATTGAAAGCATCTTCTGAATTCGAATCCATTTTAAATTTTCGGAATGCCAAAATTAATCTTGAGGCCAATTCCAACATCTTGATCAAAACATCCCGGTGAATAAAGTCATATGCGCCACCGATAAAAACAAGCAAACTGGGGTCCCGTTCGCACGAACACATTTGACACAATAATGACAATTAAGAGGACACACGTTCCATCCGCATTGTAGTTTCCTGTCATACCTATGACACAGCCTTCCCGAAAGACCATCAAAAAGGAAAGAAATGGATCAACACGCAATATAGTTATAATCCAGTCTCTGAGACAGGTATCCCGGGATTTATTCCGAAAGGAAAAAAAGCTTGAATCAACAATAGCCTGATGCTTGGCGAGTTTGCATGAGTTAATCGCAGAAAGTAGGAACGAATCATGCCTTTGAATAAACCAATCCATCCTATGAATTCTTTTTCGGGTACAAAAATCGACAATTGAACCCGGCTTTACTAATCCACAATGTTGGAGGAGGCAGCCTGACATGCAGTTGCAAGAAAATGAACGACGGGGCTTGTGCGGCATATGCCCGGCGGGTTGCTGGGTGATCGTCACGTACAGTGCAGATGGAAAAATGGCCTCGATCAGGGCTGACGAAAGTTCTCCCCTGGGCATAATCTGAAAGATCGGCGATCATTCAGCCGAGATCGTCTATTCCGAAAACCGGCTTCGCTACCCATTGCGCCGGAAAGGCCCGAAGGGAACCTATGACTTTGAGAGGATAAGCTGGGAAGAAGCCTTCCAGGAGATCGTAGGCAAACTGAATGCCATAAAAAACGAGCACGGCCCTGAAGCGACGGCTATCTATACCGGCCGGGGAAGCTTTGAGCTGGCCCTGTGCGACGTTTTCCAGCCGAAGGATGTCGCTGTCTCATCCGCATCAAACCTCCTTTTTCCCTTTGGATCTGGGAAGGGATTCGACGCCTGCTTCCAGAAGCAAAGCTCAACGGACACCCGGAATACAGGCTTCCCAACACTCTGAATGTCTCCTTGCCTGGTATCCGTGGAGAAGCGATGGTGCTTGCCCTGGACCAGAAAGGCGTCTTTCTCTCCTCGGGGTCCGCCTGCCGGGCGGGTTCTCCCAAACCTTCCCATGCTCTCTTAAACATGGGTTTGTCGGAGGAAGAGGCTCACTGCGCCTTGCGCATTTCCCTCGGCGTCGGCAACACGGAGACGGAGATCAACCAAACGCTTGAACGGATGGAGGAAGTGATCCGTCAGTCCATGACAACGGTTCGTTTCGTGCCCTGCCGGTAGATCACTAACCCTGGTCCTATACGAGAATTGGAGGATATCAATATGGATGCTATTTTTGCAAAACGAAGCGAAATCGGATTCGAGATGCCGGGTATGAATTCCACCCGGGAAGGCAACCTACGAATCTTGAACTACCTGAACGGAGATTATCGGGACCAGATGCTCGACGATATCCTTCAGGGGATGACGAAAAGACAGAAGTCCATTCCAGCCAAGTATTTCTATGACGCTCGCGGTTCCCGGCTTTTCGATCAGATTTGCATGACTCCTGAGTACTATCCCACGAAAACCGAGTTGTCGATCCTGGATCGGTCAGCGGCCGAGATCATGCATTTCTTCACTGAGGAAGAAGGAGACCTGATCGAGCTGGGGAGCGGTTCCAATCAGAAGATCCGCAAACTCCTCGACGGGATGTCTCGTCCCGGGCACAGCCGGGTCCGATACGTTCCGGTCGATATCAGCATGACCTGCCTCCTTGAATCGGCCAGGGAGCTCCTGGACGACCATGAAAATCTCACCATCCTGGGGATCCTGGCTGATTTTACTCGACATCTTTGTGTTCTTCCCCGAGGCAAAAAGCTTCTTGCTTTTTTCGGCGGCACCATCGGCAATTTCACGGAGCGGGAAGCCCTCCATTTTTTGAGAAGCGTCCGGGCGATCATGAATCGCAACGACCGCTTCCTCCTCGGGATGGATATGGTTAAGCCCATTGAGATCATCGAGGCAGCTTACAACGATAGGCAGGGGGTTACCCGCGATTTCAACCGGAATATCCTGGCTCACATCAACACGGAGCTCGGAGCAGACTTCGATCCGAAAGATTTTGGACATCTGGCGTTCTTCAACACCGAGACGGGGTGCGTGGAGATGCACCTGAAGGCCAGGCGTAACATCACCGCCCGCATCGAAGACTTGGGGCTGTCCGTCGAAATAAGGGAAAGTGAAACCATTCACACGGAGATCAGTAGAAAGTTCAGCCGGGAGGGAGCCGAACGACTCTTCCGAGAGGCCGGATTGTCTGTCTCCAGGTGGTTTGCCGATCCCAAGGGCTGGTTCTACCTCTTTGAACTGAAGGCGAATGGCAAGGAGAAGAGCCATGGAGGATCAAGAGGTTTTTGGTGGAGTGGCTTCAGTGGGTGACGCCGGTTTCCTTCCTCATAGGATCTTTGAACTTCACGATTGATGGAAATCCTATGGAAGCGTTCAGGCTCTGAGTTCGATCCATCTGCAAATCTCTGCCGAGAGAACGGTTGTTCCCATCGGTCCCAGTGGCTGCGGGAAATCGACACTCCTGCGCCTGATCATCGGTTTGGTTCGACCAGACCGGGGGGGAGATCCGTTTCGACAGAAACGAGTTCCATGTTCAAGACATTCTGGAGCTTCGCTATCAAATGGTTACGTCATCCAGAGTGGCGGCCTCTTTCCCCATCTGACTGCACGCCGGAATGTCACCCTCATGGCCCACCATATCGGATGGAAGAAGCGTGACATCGAGAATTGACTTCTGGCGCTGACGGAGCTGACCCAGTTCCCGGACGACGGTCTGGAGCGCTATCCTGCGCAGCTCGGAGCTCTCATCGGAGCAGGCGGCTACGGGCAGCCCATTCTCACAGGGATCCGCCTCGACGATATGGCGTTGATCCTCGAAGGGGCCAACCCTGCTGCGGGCCTGGCTTTGGCTGTGCAGGGAGTCTTCGATCTGGCTGAGCGTTACTTTGTGCCGAAGTGGTTGAGACTAACTCCGGAATAATGGTCTGAAAGGTTTCTTCCATCAAAGGAAAGCCTTGGTATTTGTCAGACAGTATAGGTTATGGACGGGGGAGCCACAATTCATCCAAAATGAGCTCCATTTGAGGGTGCTCGGAAGGAGGAGCAGATGAAATATGATGCGATCATCATTGGCTCGGGGCAAGCTGGGAATCCGCTTTCACATCAACTGGCTGACCTCGGTTGGACCGTAGCTCTGATCGAGAAAAGCCACCTGGGCGGTACCTGCATCAACACGGGGTGTACGCCGACGAAAACCATGGTCCATAGAGCGCAGGTGGCTCACTATGCACGTCGCGCCGCACGATGGGGTGTTCAATCTGGACAGGTTAGTGTAGACTTGGCCCGGATTGTCTTGCAGAAAGATCAAATCGTCCAGAGCTTTCGTGACGGCCAACAGAGACAAGTTGATCGGCGTCCGAACCTGCGTCTCTATTGCGGACAGGCCCGATTCGTGGGCCCCCATCAAATCAAAGTGGGAGAGCATTTGCTGGAGAGCGAAAAAATCTTCATCGACACTGGCGCTCGTCCCCTTATTCCAGGCATTCTAGGCTTGGATACGGTCGACTACTTGACCAACGAACGCATTATGGAATTAACCCAACTCCCAGTCCACTTGATTATTCTTGGGGGCGGTTACGTCGGGTTGGAGTTTGGCCAGATGTTCAACCGCTTCGGCAGCCGGGTTACGATAATCCACCACAGTGAACAGATCCTCCCACGGGAGGATCCGGAGGTTTCAGCTGAGCTACAGAAAGCTCTTGCGGCGGAGGGAGTAGCCTTTCTGCTGAATACTCGTACAACAGCCGTGGAAAAGAAGGACGGCTCGATTATCCTTGCCATAGAAGGAAGTCATGGCCTATCCACTGTTACCGGGTCGAACCTTCTCGTTGCCACCGGGCGCCTGCCGAACAGCGACGACCTCGGTGTTGATAAGGCGGGAATTGAAACCGACAATAAGGGTTTTATCAAGGTCAATGGTCGCCTCGAGACGAATGTGCCCGGCATCTGGGCCCTGGGCGACGTAAAAGGTGGGCCTGCTTTTACCCATATCTCCTACAACGATTTCCAGATTGTTTACGGCAACCTGGTCGAAGACCGGACGCTTTCCGTCGAGAATCGTATTGTTCCTTATTGCGTGTTCACCGATCCCCAACTGGGCCGGGTCGGCATGACAGAGAAAGAAGCAAGAGCTAAAGGGTACAAGCTTAAGATCGGCAAGATTCCGATGACCGGCGTGGCGCGAGCCCTCGAACGCGACGAGACTGCCGGGCTTATGAAGATTGTCGTGGATGCGATGAACGATCATATCCTCGGTGCATCCATTCTCTCTTCGGAAGCGGGTGAACTGGTTCAGATCCTCGGTACACTTATGCTCTCCAACCAGCCTTACACACTCCTTAAGGGGGCGGTTTACATTCACCCGACTCTGGCGGAAGGATTTTTCTCGCTAATGGAGGATGTGAAGCCGGTGAACTAGGAGAGGATTGTTGACCATTGGCTGAGAGCCACGAAAGCCAAGATCTATGGATATGTCTTCATCAGGAACCAACCATGAAAGGACCCATGAGGAACTTTGTCAAAAACCCAGAGGCATGAATGTTGGGGGTGGAAACGCCGTTCAACGGACGCTGACTTGGGCTCGGGCCGAAGGTACGAGCTCAAACAGGGCGAAAGGGGAAAGACGATGGAAGATGAAAATATCCGGGATGCGATTGACCGACACTGGACCGCGTCTGCAGCTGGAGATCTGGAAAAAGAACACGATATTTATCACGACGACGCCATATGCGACTACCCACAATCAGGCGAGCGCATCTGTGGACGTCGGAACATCCAGGAACTCCGCGCCCATCATCCAGCCAAACCTTCCGGTTTTCAGGTTTGGCGCGTGCTGGGCAGGAGAGATCTCTGGATCACCGAGTACATCATCACTTACCAAGGGAAGCCGTCCTTCACGGTGAGTATCATGGAGTTCCGAGACGGCAAGGTGATGCATGAAACACAATATTTTGCAGATCCCTTTGAGGCGCCTGCCTGGCGCGCACGATGGGTAGAGCGAATGAAATAAAAAATGCTTCTTCAAAGCTGCGAAGAAGAACCGATTCGAGGTCTTCATCTCCCCCCCCACTATTTCTATCCTACGGATTACGGATGGAAATTCAACGGGCCACTCGAAACGGATGAGGTTGTGAAAGCTATGGGGGAATGCGCCGGCAGCCCGAAGTTCACCCATGTCGCTTTTGACGATTTTCGGATCGTACACACCAACCTTAACAGAGGAAATCGCTCTACAAGGAACCGGGTACCTGACACGGTCTTCTGCCATGCCTTTTCCTTAACGCTCACCACAAAGGCTCTTTACCGATGCAGCTTAAGGTGGTTTGAAGCCAGCTCCTGCAAGCCGACTCCGAGGGACCTACCCTCATCTTTTGTGCAGTTACGCACACGATTATAATAAAAGCGCGCTCGTGGCACACTTGAAGTAATCAAATAATTTTATAGCCTTCAAGAACCTGTGATCATTAGAAGATATCAAAAGCGTGGACAACGCTGCCCTTTAGTGGCGCGTCTTCCGGGGCCCGTTCTATGTAAGGGTTAGTTAGTGTCCATCCATAAATGAGGATTTTTGTTCGAGATCAAGGCATGCGAAAAAAATAACCACAGGCATATAGTTGATATTCCGAGGATTATTTTTTGAGTATAACGCTGAGGTCGGGCAAAAAGACCATTTATGGATGGACACTAGTTATGTTTCTTGCCCAGAGAGTACATACTCGATGCGTCGATCTGGAATCACCCACATAAGCGCAACTAGGACGTAAATTGAAACGGCTAACCACTGAGACACAAATGCCAGCCCAATTGCGGCAACATACAGCAGTGAGGACAGCTTGCCCTTCCAGTCATTGCCGATCGCTCTCTTGAGGATTGAGTCTTCTCCCTGAGATGCGATGATTCGTTGCTGTAAGATCAAATAAGCAATCGCCGCCATCAGTAGCACGAGGCCATACGCAGCCGCCGGCATTGTTGCGAACTGGTTCTCTCCCATCCAACCTGTTGTGAATGGGATAAGAGAAAGCCAAAAGAGAAGGTGCAGATTTGCCCACAGAACCGAACCCGTAACCGTGTGGCAGGTGTGCAGCATGTGGTGATGGTTATTCCAATAAATGCCAAGATATATGAAACTCAGCACGTAGCTCAATAACACGGACACCAAGGGCAACAACTCGGCGATGGTATCTCCGTGTGGCACCTTCAGTTCCAAAACCATGATGGTAATGATGATCGCGAGGACTCCGTCGGAAAATGCCTCCAGTCTATGCTTGCCCATCTCAACTTTGCCCTTACTCATAAGATCCTCCATTTTTTTCCCTGTTCCCAACTTTCCATTCATGATGTCCGTATCAAAAAGGTAACCGGTGGTGCAGCTGTACTCTCTTTGCCCGTCATCCGGCAGCCTAAGGAGGGTTCGGCAGCATACAGGGCAAACCTGATGCTTGACGATCCGCCGTTACTGAGAGTACGCGACCGCCGAACTGGAACTGCAGACTGGGGCCCATGATGCTCCAACGAAGGCCCGACCCCCCGTTTACGGCATCGTCTGAGTCAGCGAACTTGTTTCCGCGTTTGGGGCGGAATCGCTCGCGACGGCATCGAACCCGCGCGCCAGGTAATGCGCGACATAGCTTGCGCCGACAACTCCTGTATCAACAATGGCGACTCGATTTATTGGTTTGTTATATGATATGATTTTCGGTTATTTCTGTGTAGAAAACGCCGGTGAGATTCCCCTGGGCATCGATGAGCTGCCGCTTGTCCGAATAGACAGAGCCGCCAAGGTCGGTGAGGAACATCCGCTCTCCCTTAAAATCGAGAGCGATACCAATTCCCGCCATCAAATGGATAAACAGAATCTCGGGAGTCGGGCTCTTCTTGAAATCCGCATTGATTGAAGCGCGGTTTACTGTGTTGCCGCTCGGCGGATCTCCTCGGTCGGTATAGTAGATGAAGCGGTTATTGAGATCGAGCTCCAAATCAGGTTCCTCAAACTTGCCAATCCGCCAAAAAAGCCACCCCCGATAGTTGGTGTTTTTAAAAACATACTCAATTTGAGTTTAAATTTAAATCATTACCACTCCATAAACAGCAATATATGACAGCTTATCGTTTACAGTAATAATTTAATTAGTACCAAAGGTCAGCCGATATGAATCTCCAGGCTTCAAAGAAATCCCTCTCCTCAATTAGACAGATGACACTGTTATTTTCACAGTCACCATGGCGATAATTATTCTTCTTATGATTATTTCGAAGATCTTCCCATGTCCATTAATTCTATAATCAAGTTCCGTGCCAGAGAGGGGGGTATCAATAATTTTAATTTATCTTATTGATATGTGTTCGAATAAAAACATCCAAGAGATGGATTGTGGAGATGCGGCTCGATGCGAAAAATGCTATATTTAACACATTATCTAATACAACACATTTTGAGCATCACTGTTTTGGGATGAGTAGTCTCTGATGAAGGATTGGAAATTGGATCGCTTCGGCTTGCGAATGCCGAGTTTTCGCATGTGCCCATGCAATGTGCTGGGATTGAGTCCGAGGATCTCCGCGGCCCCGTTTTTCCCGGCAACCTTCCAGCGGGTTTTTTCGAGTACCCGAACAATGTGGTCATGTTCAACCTGCTCAATTGTTTGAAGGGGAGCCGATACATATTCAAGGGATTTATCCAAATTGTCCATGAGGCGCAGTTTGTTTCCCGATGAATTGATCACCGCCCGCTCGATGACATTTTTAAGTTCCCTGACATTTCCGGGCCAGTGATAATTCTGCAGGGCATTCATAACGCTCTTCGGGATGAAATCAATGGATTTTGCGAGTCTATTTGAAACTTCGTCCACAAAATATCGAGTAAGCGCTGGAATGTCTTCCTTACGGTCTCGAAGGGGCGGCACGGTAATCGGAAAAATATTTATCCGGTACCAGAGATCTTTCCGAAACCGGCCTTTTTTGACTTCTTCTTCCAGGTCGCGGTTGGTGGCGGCGATAATCCGAACATCAACTTTGATGGTTCGGGAGCTGCCCAACCGTTCAAACTCACCGTCCTGGATCACTCTGAGCAGCTTTGGTTGTAATTCCAGAGGCAATTCGCCGATCTCGTCCAAAAAAATGCTTGCGCCGTCCGCCACCTCAAAGCGGCCCAGCCGTTTGGCAATTGCCCCGCTGAAAGCACCTTTTTCATGGCCGAACAGTTCGCTTTCCATGAGTTTA
>JBAUWG010000236.1:0-3845 GCA_049583675.1 Desulfobacterales bacterium
CCTTTATTCGGGGTGTTGGCGTTATTAGACTTTGAACCCTGAACCTTTGAACCGTGAACCTGCCATTGAGGCAAATGTCAGGATTTTGACATTTGCCTCGATCCTTGACGCAACTTCCCTAAAAAGAGCTTCTTCACCGAAATTAAATAATTCATATCTATCTGTAATATCAATATAATATTCCCTAAATAAAAAATATTCCCCTTAAAAATCGATATGGCATAAAGGTTGCTGTATATCTGGGAAAATAGATTTTTCAGGATAATCGATGGCGTCGCCGGACAACTGGCGGCAGTCGTAAGTTTAAGGAGAAGTTATGGACATTGCAACTGTTCTGGGCATTGTCTCTGCATTCGGACTCGTATTGTCCGCCATTTTCATGGGCGGCGGACTCAATATTTTCGTCAATGTGCCCTCATTATTGATTGTCGTGGGCGGAACCGTCGGCGTAACGTTGATCGCTTATCCATTGAAAGATTTCCTTGGCGTCTTAAAAGTGGTTCAGAAGGCGCTTTTTAGCAAACATATTTCCGTCGATGAACTCATCAAAAGATTTGCGGGTTTTGCAAGTAAAACGCGGAAAGAAGGCATCCTCGCTTTAGAGAGCGAGTTAAAGGACGTCAAGGATGAATTTTTGAAAAAAGGTGTCCAGCTCTCGATTGACGGGCTGGAACCTCAAGAAATCAGGGATATCTTGGACACGGAAATTGATTATGTCAGAAACAGGCATCAGTTGGGCGCCGAGATATTCACTACCATGGGCACTTATGCGCCGGCCATGGGAATGATCGGAACATTGATCGGGTTGGTACAGATGCTGCAAAATATGAGTGATCCGAGCAGTATCGGACCGGCGATGGCCGTCGCGCTGCTGACCACATTTTATGGTTCGATCATGGCAAACATCTGTTGTATGCCGGTTGCAGGAAAACTAAGAGCCCGAAGCAAAGAAGAAATGATGGTCAAGGAAATGACCATCCAGGGAATCATTTCTCTTTCCAATGGGGACAACCCTAGAATCCTTGAGCAAAAACTGCTGGCCTTTATACCCAACAACAAGAAGAAAGAATCATAGGCAATGGGGAAAAGAAAAAAAAGCAATGGCGATGCCGAATCCGGTACGGATATTGGAATTGTGATGACGGTGTCTCTCTTTCTTATACTGTTGACCTTTTTTATTTTGCTGAATTCCATCGCGGTGATCGACGAACATAGAAGCCGTGTGGCAATCGGCTCGTTGATCGGTGCATTTGGAGGGCTGCCCGGCGGACTGTCACCCATGGATTCGGGCAAATCGGTGTTGCCGCCTTCAGCGCCGATGATCGATGAAGATCTGACCCTTGAACAGTTGATGTCATATGTTCAAAGAGATGTTAAGGGGATTCCCGGCGAGGTAAAAATTGTCGCCGATGGAGATGAAAAAAAGATCATCATCAACGAAAGCGCCTTGTATAATGAAAAAGAACACAGACTCAAACCCTCCATGCGTGCTTTTTTGTATAAAGTCAGTCGAATCATCAATCATGGCGATTTTCCGGTGGAAATTGCGGGCTTTACGGACAATGTCGAAGATGTGAGAAATGGATATCGATCGAACTGGGAGCTGTCCACCATCATGGCGCTGAAAGTGTTAAAATATTTTGTTTCAGATTGCGGCGTTCTTCCCGGAAGACTTACGGCATATGGAAATGGAAGCAATCATCCCATCGATTCCAATGACACAAGAGCATCCAGAGCCCGGAACAAACGTGTTGAAATATGCTTGAAATACAATCCGCCGGGTTACATAAAGCGGATTTTTGAAAAGAAACCGCCCGGATTTTTTACATACAAGAAGTTTGATTTTAAAATATTCTAAAGGACAGCGAGATGAGTGAAGAGGGAAAACTCGATCCCAACGGATGGATGCTGACATTTGCCGATCTGGTGATGCTTTTGCTGACTTTTTTTGTCATGTTGCTGACGATGTCTTCAATGGATGCTAAAAAATTGCGGAATATAATGACGCATTTCAGAGCTTCGACGGGTGTTCTCGATTTTGCAGGGCCCAGTAAGGTTTACAACCTGGGAAACTTCATCAATCAATACAATGATACCGACAGCTTACTGGTTGTCGATCAAAAACATTTTTTAGCGAAAATAAAATTCGTGACCAATATTAAGAAAAAGCTAACCGATATCAACAACCAAATCACCTTATCCGAAGATGAGCGAGGTGTTGCCCTGGCATTTCATGGTGACATTCTTTTTGCCCCGGGAAAAACCACTCTTCGAAAAGAGGTATATCCTGTTCTTAATGTCATTGCCGAAGCGATAAAGACATGTCCCAATAATATTCTGATAATGGGACAGACAGACAATATACCGGTTAGAAGTAAGATATATCCATCCAACTGGGAGCTTTCCGCATACCGGGGTCTTTCTGTCCTAAATTATTTTATAAATCAAAGAGGGCTTTCGCCATCGAAATTTTCCGTCGGCGGTTATGGGTCTTCGAGACCTTTGTATCCGAATATCACTCCCAAAAATCGGGCCCTGAATCGAAGAGTAGAGATAATATTTAGACATTTAAAGGAGACATAGATGGCTGAAGAAAAAGAAAAGGCTAAAGATGAAAAAGAAAGTCAAGCGCCTAAAAAGTCAAAGCTTAAGCTGATCATCATCGCGGCCGTTGTTTTGTTCATTGGAGCGGGCGGTTTTTTCGGGTATAGCAAATTTAAAAAAAATACAAATGTAAAGGCAGAGACCAAAAAGAGCGAAAACGTCAGCATCATCTGCCCGTTGAAATCATTTGTCGTCAATCTTCTGGATAAAAGAGGCGTCGGGAAAAGATACTTAAAAGTTACGCTTGAAGTCGAGGTCGGTAAAGAAGAAGGAAAGCAGCTCATCGACAGCCACAATCCCCAGATCAGAGACAGCATATTGCTTCTGCTTTCAAGTCAAACTTTAGATGAAATTAATAGCATGGAGGGCAAACTCGCATTAAAACAAGAGATTTTGTCAAGGATGAAGCAGATCCTCGGAGAAGGTATTGTCCAGAGAATATATTTTACGGAATTTGTGGTACAATAGGTGAATAATGGGAAATATTTTATCACAAGATGAGGTGGATTCTCTTCTTGACGGAATTACCGAAGGGAAGATTGAAACCGAAACCGGCATTTCCGAAGAGACCAAATCAGTAAAAGTGTATGATTTCAGTAAACCTGCCGGTCCTGTGCATCTTAGACTGCCTGCATTGGGAATTATCAACGAAAGACTTTCGGGTCTTTTGAGAACCGATCTCCAGGCAGCGAGCCGGTCTGTTATCGATGTGAATATAAGTTCTACGGAAACCGTCAGGTTCAGCGACTTTTGTCTTTCTCTTCCGATGCCGTCAAGTCTGAATATATTCAGTATTAAACCTCTAAGAGGATATTCAATGATTGTTTTGGAAGGAAGCCTGGTATTTTCATTTGTCGACAGTCTGTTCGGCGGAAAGGGCGTCAGCCATGTGAAACTCGAAGGGCGACGTTTTACTACCATTGAAACAAGGATCGTTGAAAAAATCGTTAATATCATTTTGAGTGACTTTCAGAAGGCCTGGTCGGATGTTCATCCGATAGAAGCCGTGTTTGTCAGATCTGAAATGGACCCTCAATTTGTAGGTATCGGAGCGCCTGATGATCAGGTTATTGTTAATAAATATGAAGTGCAGCTCGAGAACGGAAATGGAATAATTACGATATGTATTCCCCACTCCAGTATTAAACCGATAACAGAAAAACTTAAAAATAAGTTTCGTCGCGAAAAAATGGAGGTCGACAGCACATGGAAAAAATATTTCCAACAGAAAATACTCGAGA
>JBAUWG010000237.1:0-2013 GCA_049583675.1 Desulfobacterales bacterium
CCCCCGGGTCAAAGTCCCAATTCTTCCTTTAAGACGCTCCTGATAATGAGATAAAAGATCGCCGGATTTTTTTTCGATCTCATGAACATTTTGTTCAATCCGGTTGATCCGGTCGGTGATATCAAAAGCTATCATCTCACCTTCTTTTTCTCGCATGGTGACAAGACTTTTTAATGCCTCATCCAAGCAATCTTTCACCACGGTCCAGACAGCATCCATATCCCGATCAATTTCTGCAGATCGAATAACGCCCCCTTCTCTGATCAAAAGATCAATGGTAATGTCAGCCTGAAGATCTAGCTGATCCTTTAATTGAACAATGCAATCATAATATGCTTTGGCTTTGGGGATATTGACTTCAAACTGATATGCCTCATCAGCATCGTCATTGATCTGCAGACTCAGTTCAATGCGGCCTCTCTCAACGACATTATTAACCAGGGCTTTAATCTTTTCTTCCAGAGTGCTGTAACCATGCGTCATACGCAGCGCGATGTCGAGATGCCTGCTGTTATATGATCGAACTTCCGCCAAGACATTTATCTTGTCTTTTGTTTTCTCGGCGGCGGCATAGGCGGTCATGCTTTTTACCATTTTTTTGGGTACCTCATCTTTTTTGAAATATTCGGGATTGCGGCTTGCTTGACATCAACGCCATACTTCTTTCGCACCTTTTCAAGAAAATCGATTATATTTTTAGAAGCATAATCGGGGTAAGTCCACGGCAAAGGTTCAAACCGGCCGTGGGCATAAATCAGGGTCAGATCCGCATAAATCCCCTTTCCGATATAAATCCGATGGCTGTAATTTTTTCCGGTGGCCAGAACAAAACGTTCACTGAGCAAATACCCGGGATCAATATTCACCGGACGTTTGCCGCCAGATGCATACTGTTGCTCAAGCGAATTGGTCGTCAGCTTTATCTGTGCCAAGTCATGCTGTTGAATGAGCTGTTTGAAGCCGAAAAGACGCCTGAACAGGGGAATGCCGGTTTCATCATGGTAATAGGTAGTAAAATCAAATGGAAACCATGGACTCGCCATATCTATTAGACCAAACTTTTCCACAAGCGCTCTTATGACACCCCCCCCGATTTCTTTTTCCTTCAAGAAAAATCCAATCACCAGTTTGGCACGGCTTGGGGGTTGGGGTCGGCTCATGATATATGAAATTTACGTTTCGGATATCCGACAACCTTTTGAGACTAAAGGTTTATTAATGGCACATGTTTATCAACACAATGGAAGGATGGAATGCTGGAATGCTGGTATATTGGGAAAAAAAGCGGATAAGACATTATAATTGGAACAAACTCCTTCAAACCCATTATTCAATTATTCCACTATTCCAATTGGGGCGAAGCCCTTAACTTGATTAATCCTCTAAAGATTTGGCTTCATCTATCAGCATAATCGGGATATCATCTCTAATTTCATACAATAGCTTGCAATGCTCACATATCAGGCCGTCTTTCGAATTATTTAAATGAATGTCGCCTTTACATTTAGGACAGGCAAGAATATCAAGAAGCTCTTTACTTAATGCCATTTATCCTCCTTTAGAGAATACTCAACTTACGGTCAAAACCTTCTCAAAATATGCGATCGTTTTTTTCAATCCCTCTTCAAGCTCAATTTCAGGTTCCCATTCGAGAATGTCCTGAGCTCGCGCAATGTCAGGTTTTCGTTGCTTTGGATCATCCGCCGGTAGCGCTTTAAAAATAATTTCAGAACGTGAGTTGCTCAGTTCAAGTATCTTTTCCGCCAGTTCCAGAATCGTGAATTCACCGGGTCTTCCCAGGTTGATTGGACCCGTTACATCATCATCGCTATCCATTAATCGAATCAAACCTTCGATAAGATCATCCACATAGCAAAAAGACCGCGTCTGGGTTCCGTCACCGAAAATAGTGATAGGTTCACCTCGAAGCGCCTGAACGATAAAATTGGAGACAACGCGTCCGTCATTGAGATGCATTCTAGGGCCGTAAGTATTGAAAATACGGGCCACTTT
>JBAUWG010000238.1:0-13199 GCA_049583675.1 Desulfobacterales bacterium
ATGACTTCATCTTTGCCGATGGTAAAAAAGGAGATAAGACCGAGAAGCTCATAGGATCGCTGAATAACCCTGTCCATGGCAGATGCCGTAATGTTGAACTCGGTTAAAAACTCCTCGGCGTCTTCATCAGACATCTGGGCAAGTTCCTGCTCGAGTTTTCCCCGGATCACCATACAGCTGTCCCGGATTGACGATTCCGCATTGTCAGGGAAGCCGTCGTCGTCATCCTCGTTATTGAACAGGACCAGCATGGGTTTTGCGGATAGAAAGGCATATCCTTTTAGCAGATGGGATGATGCAAGTTCGGGCACGTTTCTGAGCGGTATTTCCTTTTCAAGGGTTTCGAGACACTGGTGAAGCAGCGATAGCTCCGTCGGATCGACTTTTTTACCGCGGTTTTTGTCGAGATCGACATGTTCCAGTTTTTTTTCAATGACCACTAGATCATTTAACATCAGCTCCTGGTCGGTGATTTTTAAATCCTGAAAAGGCGTCTGCGTTTCAAAGCCGTATCCGCTGAAATTGCGCACCACATGGATCAATGCGTCGCAATCTCTGACCTGGGTCCAGATTTTCTGATCTTGTTTTTGATGCAAAATATCCGGCAGAAAGTATTCCACCTGCGCATAGATGGTCTTTTGGGGTTTATACATGTCGCTGAGCACATCCACGCGCGCGTCCGGAACGCGGACGGTGCCGATTCTGATGTCACCTTTTGGGTCTTTGGAAAGTATATTGTGGGTTAATGCTTCAAATACGGTGGATTTGCCGGCTCTGGGAAGACCGATGATGCCAAGTTTCATTGAGTTCGCCTAATATGCTTTAAAATATACTCTAATTTTCAAGTGCCGTTAGAAATTCTTTTAAGAGAATATAATGAAACCCGAATATTATGTCAAGCAGACCCCTTGTATTATCTCATTAAGCTTACAAAACAAAACCATTTGGATCCCAGTGAGAGGAAAACGCTCCGCAACGGCGTATATCTCTCTGCAACCGACTGAAACGTGTGCTAAAGCCCTTCAAACAGTCATTCGGTAGCAAAGAGATATACGCCGTCGCTGCGCTGGGCCAAGACCGGATAGGCTTGCGTTGATAAGAAGTCGTTTAGGTTATCATTGAACTTGACACGCGCTGATGAATTACCCATAATCCCCATGGTGATATAGAAGATGAAAAGATTATCAAACAGGCCTTATTTCTTTGACCGGGGAATACATTTTGAATGCCGGCGATGCGGTGCGTGCTGCACTGGAGATCCCGGGATTGTCTATGCGGACAACAATGAAGCGATGCGCATCGCCGAATATTTTTGCATCGGATTTTCTTTTTTCGCCGAAACATGCCTGTATCCATTAAGAGCAGGCTACGGTGTCCGGGAATATTCGGACGGGCGGTGTTTTTTTTATGACAGCGGATGCACCATTTATCCGGTTCGCCCCAGCCAGTGCCGGACATACCCGTTCTGGTTCGAGAATCTTCGTTCCATCAAAAAGTGGAAACGTGTGTCCGAAACATGTCCGGGGATCGGTTGCGGCACTTTGTATTCCAAAGAAAAAATATTAAAAATTGTTCATTCCACCATGAAGGCCGCAGTGGAAAGCTACAATGCGGATAATGAAGACTGTTAATCTAAGTTTAATAAACGCGTGAAAAATCACCAAAACGCTTTTATTGTTCAAAACCACGAAGAACACGAAGCTGAAATTAATATATTTTTTTTATCCCTTCGTGATCTTCGTGCGCTTCGTGGTGAATTCTAAAGTTTTTATAAAACCATATAGTTTCGAATCTTTAATCTCCAGCAGCATGTTACTTCTTCCCATGCTGAAAAGAGGAAATTTTTTCAGGCAGATTGATCAAATGTCTCCCTTGAAATTCAAGGCAGCGTCCGACGGCATAGGCTTCAGGCAGGTCTTTTTTAACATTTTCAAATACATCTTCCGCGCATGCAAACAACAGTTCGTAATCTTCTCCTCCAATAAGAACGATTTCTTCAGGTTCCAGGCGATATGTTTTACAAAATGAATTAAGGGCCGGATGGAACATGCTTGGCCTTAAATCAAAAGAGATGGAAATCTGGGATGCTTTGGCGATCTGCGCTGCATCGCCGGCAAGGCCATCACTGACGTCGATGACGCAGGGCACCCGGTTTTTTGCCAATACCCGGGCGGCGTCAAACCGGGCCGACGGCGATATGAATTTGGATATGGGCACTTTAAACCCAGGGGCTTTCCGGATCAGTGCCAAGAGGCCGGTACGGGCAAGGCCCAAAGGGCCCGTGCAGTAGAGTCCAAAGCCTGGAACGGCTGAGGAACGTTCCGGAAAGATGCTGTCATGGCCGAGACCGACGGCAAAGAGATCCAAAGCCAGATCAGCACCGCCGGAAATATTGCCGCCGCCCAGCGGACATCGGTATCTGGCCAAACGGTTTTTAATGCCTTGATAAATGGTATCGACAACTTGTTCTGAAATGTAATCCGGAAGGGTAAGATTGACAAAGAGGCTGACAGGGGTGGCATAGGAAGCGGCAAGATCGCTGAATGTCACTTCTACGGCTTTGCCGCCCACCTCGTAAGGGGTTTGCCAATCGAACCTGAAATGAACGCCTTCTCTTTGTGCATCGGTGGTGATGACCGGGCGGTTCATCGGCATCAGCAGGCACGCATCATCGCCGGGGGCTGTTTTAAGAAACGGATTTGCGGGCACATCCCGAAGCAGTTTGTTGATCAAAGCAAATTCATCCTCCCATGGAGAAAGGACTGCCGAAGCGGGCGCGCAGCCACAGGCCGAGGCAACCTGCAAGGCATTTTGAAAAGGATCCTCGGCCCGGGTAATGACGCTGATGACCGCAACGCCTGCAGCACCCTGCTGAATGCAGGGTGCTGCAGTGGTCTCATCGATTCCCCCGATGGCCACCACGGGAACCGGTGATGCCGACACCACGGTTTTTAATCCTGAAAGACCGATGGCTTTTTTGGCATCTTTTTTGGTGTGGGTCGGCAAAACCGGGCCTGCGCCGATATAGTCGCAAGCGGACAGATCCGTATGATAAAGTTCATCCATACTGGACACGGATTTTCCAATGATGGTCCGGTCTCCCAAAATACGTTTTGCCAGAGCCGGGTCTTCGTCTTCCTGCCCCAGATGAATGCCATCCGCAGAAACCGCCTTGGCTAAAAGTATATCGTCGTTGATGATAAGGGGCACGCCGTTGCATTTGCAGATGCTTCTGATGGCGGCGACTTCTTCGAAAAACCGGGAAGAAAAAGACTTGTTCCGGTATTGTATGATGGTGGCTCCGGCCCGGATGGCGATTTGCACCTGTTGTAAGGGAGAAAGGCCCGGAACATCTTCTTCGGTGATGAAATAGAATCGCAGCGCGCTTTTTAATTGATTAATCAACATCGATGGTATAATTCACAAGACATGCAAAATGGCGGTAAGTGCTTACCTTTTTGAACATTTATTGCTTCGGGATTGATTTGTTCACGAGATCTAAGCCAGATAGACCTGAACCAAAACTAAAACATTATCACGAAAACACGAAATTTTAAAAACACGAAAAAGAATATTTTTTATTTCGTGATTTCGTCCTTTAGAGCTTTCGCGATTGTTTTCAAAATGCAAATTAACACAATTTCCTATGCTTGCAAACCTTAAACTCGAATACCACAAACCATACGAACCTTTTTAACCAACAAAAATATGTTATGATGCAACCGGACATCCACCTGTGCAAACAAAATTTTTCCATTGATATCGAACGTGTTGCCGGTCTTATTGTAAACACCCAAAAAAAAGATGGTGAAATACCTTGGTGCGAGGGTGAAAAAACAGATCCCTGGGATCATATAGAGGCCGCAATGGGGCTTGGCATCGGTGGGTATCTCGAGGAGGCAAGACGGGCATACCGGTGGCTAACGCAATTGCAGCTCGACGATGGAAGCTGGTATGCCGCTTATGTCGACGGGGTTCCGGTGGACAAGACACGGGATACGAACTTTTCAGCCTATATCGCCGTCGGCGTATTTCATTACTACCTCATGACCGGTGATTTTTATTTTCTTAAAGAAATGTGGCCGTCCGTCCGATCGGCCATGACCTTTGTCCTTGATTGCCAAGGTCCCGGGGGGGAGATTTATTGGGCGGTAAGCCCCGAAAAAAAGATCGATGCCACAGCGCTCTTAACCGGCTCCAGTTCCATCTATACAAGCATTAAATGTGCGACAGCCATAGCAAAACTGCTCAACATCACCGTACCGGAATGGCAGGCAGGACTGGTTCGGTTGAGACATGCGCTGGTGAGCCGGCCGGATCTCTTTGATAAGACCAAATCCCGGTATTCGATGGACTGGTTTTATCCCATCTTGTCGGGCGCCGTTACAGGGCTTCGGGCCAGGCAGCGAATCGAAAAATTCTGGGATACATTCGTCATCGACAAAAAAGGGGTTCGATGCGTCGCAGATCAGCCATGGGTAACGGTTGCAGAAACCTGCGAGCTTTCTTTGGCGCTGTCGGCCATCGGGAATACGCGTCTTTCGGAAACCGTCTTTGGCTGGATTCGCAACAGAACCAACCCGGACGGGTCGTATTGGTGCGGGTTCACATGTCCGGACATGACCGTCTGGCCCAAATATAACAGCACATGGACCAATGCCGCTGTTCTGATTGCAGCAGATGCCATATATGAGATCACCTCGGCGTGCCGGCTTTTCAACCACCGATTCTGGAAAGATTCAATTGAGCAGGAATGAGGAAAGAGAAAAGAGGAAAGAGGATAAGCGGACCCACGGATGGACACGAATAAACACAAATTAAAATAATATTTATATTCATTTGCGGTCATCTGTTTTCTAATTCCTAATTCCTACTGGGATCACCCAGGGACCTTTCTGAGCATGCGGTCTCCTTTGGGCGTCAAGTATAACAGCAGTCTGTTTTCCTTGTTTAGACGCTGTTCGACGAAACCTTTCGCCATCAGGGACGACAGCGTTTCATTGATTTTTTCATCAGCGAGATCCGGGGCCTTTAACAAATCCACCAGACTGGTGTTCGCATGTTTTTTCGCGGCGATGGATCGCAGTATCTTTAGCTCATTGGATAAGATCAGATCTTTGGTTGTGTTATCTTTTTTTAATTCCTGTCGGATTGTTTCGAACCCATATTCTGTTTTAATGGGAATAACAATGGTATTTTCTTTTTTTTCGGTTTCAATATGCTGTGTTCGTTTGATAAAAATAATCTCTTTAAACCTGCAGGCGGCAAAGGCGAAAATAAGACAAATACCGTTAAAGACAAGCAGGTTGACCGACGTCTTAAGGGCCGGGCCCAACAGGTCGCTGGAGATGATTTTCAAGAAAAGCGGAACGGTCAGGGTCGCTGAAATTCCTAATAAACAGTATCTGAAAACCATTTTGCCGGCAGGTGGTTTTTGATTTTCCATCAGAAAATAGCTGGCTGTTCCGGCCAGTATTCCCGACAGTATCATAACGCCCAACACCAAGAGCAAAAAGCTGATTGAAAAAGATGTCAATTCCAAGACCTCCTTAACGCCAACAGAGGATTAAAAATCCACCCAAACTTCAAGCAAACCATTCGGCGCCTTAGGATATTTGCGACCTAAGTCAATGATTCTGATAGGTTCTTTTTTGACATTTTTTAAAGATGCCACAAATCCGGATAAATATTTTCTTAAAATCTGTGCGCCTTTTTCGTCCTGCTCATGAAAGAATCGAATATCTTGATGTTGATAGGGTACCCTCTGAGTCCCGAGGACTTCAAACCCTTTTTCCTTTAGAAAAACAGAAAAGTGTTGCATAATTTCTTTATTTTTAAGTTCCGAATAATGAAGATATACCCTGTACTTTGAGTATCGACTGTTGTCTTGAAGGGTTTTTGATTCAATCGGCTTGATGTCAGAAGACAGTTGCGGTGAAGGGCCGGGCTGAGTCTTTTGATTTAAGACGGTCACACTTGTCGCTAATTTGTCGATATCCGAGTGAATCTGTTGTAAATCGGATATGACGGCATCCGTTTTCTTAAGCAGTGATTTTGACGCAGTGGAAATATCCTCTGTTCTTATCAGCAAGGATTTTGACGTGGCGGAAATATTATCCGTTTTTTTCCAGGCGATGGTAACGATCAATAATGTAATGACAACGCCGATTAACAAACCGGCGAGGAGCCACAGCCAGGCGAATCGTTTTTTAAGGGATACGGCAACCGATTTTGATAACGTGTTCATGAGCAATTTTAGCTCATTTACCGAAATTTCAACATGAGAAGGATCATTATCCATTTTGGTGTCCGTTGTTTTTGACGGTTATCAAAAAAAGATGAATATATCTGGGATCTAAATCGTTACGGGATACTTCTCCGTATTCGCTTTCCATTTCATTGAAAAGATTTTCCAAAGACGGTCCAAGTTTTTGGGAAATCTCAGGATGCATCAGTCCTGTCTTATCCGACAACCAGTCCAAAAGTGATGCTTTCGATGAGAGGCTTGTTTTACGCGGCGGTTTTTGGTCAGCCCAAAGGCTATCGAAAAAACATCTGAATTCATCAAGGGTTAAAGGTAGTAGTTTCTCTGCCAATCCCAAATGGTGCCTGACCCAGAGGGTCAGCACAAAATTTTTGTATGTCAGATATTCATCCGTATCCGATTCGGGTTCAATGGCAATAAGGGAAAAAATCTCATCAAAAGCCATAATTTCATTGAGTGATTTTTCAGTCTTTTTGATGTCTTCAACGGAAATAAATTCCCTGTAAAGTTCACCGCTGTTATCGGTGTTGAAATACAACGGCTTTTTAATCAGTAGACCGCCAAGCACCCCCATCCCCTCTTCACCCCAAAAGCCGAGGAGCAAACCTTTCGCATTGAACCAGCTCGTTTTCAGCCATTTTTCGGCACGCCATTTCAGGTCCATCGCCAATCCAAATCCTACCCTGAAGATGTTAATGAGCGGATAGTGTTGGATGAGCGATGAGAAACGATTTCCAGCCGGTTCTTCGTTTTCCCCGGCCAGTTTTTCAAGCCCCATATTCAAATAACCACATGCTTTTTGGACGATGGGCTTGAGTTCGTTTCTGTCACGGATGTTTTTTTGATCTGCGGATATAATCCGGTTGCAAAGGCCGGCAAATTCGGCTTGGATCTGATTTAAAACCTCGACTGAAGGGATTCCTTTTAAAGCGACGGTAAAATTATTTTCTTCTTCCAGAATACCGGTATGAGACAAGGGAACCGGAAAAAAAAGTTTTCGGTCCGGATCGTCGGTGGTAAATTTCATTTTCTGTTGCATAAAGTCATTGACTTTCATCGGCTGGTAGATGCCGACGGCTTCTTCATGCGGCATAAAGCCTTTTTCAGCCAGTCTCCCATTGCGCAGCCGGTAGACTTCCTCCTCGCACTCGGCGGGGATAACATTGGAAGACGCCATCAACATGTTTTGATAAATGATATGGTCGATATCGGCAAGGGTTTTGAGAAATTTAAAAAGAAACACATCGCGATGTTTTTCGTTGGTTTCACGAGATTCATTTCCGTTGCGCTCATCTTCGCTTTCCTCGCCGCTAAACCGTATGTAGAATATATCGTCTAAAGTGAAAAAATCATCCCCAAAATCGGAAGGGTCCTGATCGGTTTCCCGGATCTTTACTTCGATGTTTTTGTATAGATAGAACGCCATGAATTCGACTTTTTGATTGAGCGACCATCTTATAAAACGATTTGGATCGATTCTAAATAAAAGATCAAACCATTTTGTTGCGGCTGAAAGATTAATTCGATCCTTTTCCCATACCTCGATATCGACCATATATTCCCATTGTTTATCAGATGCCAGATACAAAAGAGGATGGGCATCTTCAAGCCCGATATGGTGGATTAAAAAATAAAAATCTTCTTCTGAAAATGACTGGACAAGGGCTGTGGACTGGGATGATTTCAAGACGGCATTCAGTACTTCTTCAGCGGGTAAAGAAATGATTTTTTTTCTTTCCCGGGCCAAATGTTCAATTCGTGCGATAATCTTATGGTCTTCTATTCTTTCTTTCATTAGGTGTCTCAAAATCGGCGATGATTAAATGCTTTTTCAATATAAAATCGGATCTCCTATGACCGCCGCCTCCAGGGTGCAAATTTCGGAAGCAGCATCAAACCCGGAGCAGCAATTAATGTACAGAAGATAAAAAAAGTTTCCCAACCCATAATTTTGGCAAGAAAACCGGTGGGTGCCGAAGCAATGACTCTCGGAACGCCCATGAGGCTGCTGAGCAGCGCATATTGAGTGGCGGTAAACCGTTTATTGGTAATACTGGCCATGAACGCCACAAAAGCGGCGGTCCCCATTCCACTGCAAAAGTTTTCAAGCGTAATGACTGCAGCCAGCGCCATCACACTGTTGCCGATCCGAGCCAGAACGGCAAATCCTGCCGTGGAAAGCGCCTGAAGAAAACCGAAAACCCAGAGGCTGCGATTGATCTTGAGCCTTAGCATTATCACGCCGCCGATAAGACTTCCACCCACGGTGGCCCAGAATCCGAACAATTTTACGACGGTACCGATTTGCGTTTTTGAAAAACCGATATCGAGATAAAACGGCGTCGTTATGGCGGTGGCCATGCTGTCACCAATTTTATACAAGACAATAAAAGCCAGTATCCACAGCGCTCCTTCCCGTCTGAAATAATCAACCAAAGGTTCAACGACCGCATCTTTTAAGGTCTTTGGCGCTCTATCATGAATATCAGGTTCCCGTGCCGCCAGCGTTGTGAGAATCCCGGGCAGCATGCAGGCGGCCATAACCTGATAGACCATGGGAAACGGCATGTGATCGGCCATAATCAGGCCGCCGCCGGAAGCTATAAGCATTCCCAGCCGGTACCCGTTTACGTAAAGTGATGCACCCAGGCCAAGCTCTTCATCCGGCAGATCTTCTCTTCGATAAGCATCAACAACAGTGTCCTGCGAAGCACTGAAGAAGGTGACCAAAAAAGCGATAAAGGCCACCATCCAAGGATTTTTCGCAGGGTTTGTGAATACCAGTCCTGAAATTGAGACCATCAGGGCCGATTGAACAACAAGGAGCCAACCTCTTCTTCTCCCTAAAAACGGCGGTATAAACCGATCCAGTAACGGCGCCCAAAGAAATTTCAGCGTATAAGGCAAACCCACAAGAGCCATTAGGCCGATAACCGTGAGATCCACGCCGGCTTCTTTCATCCATGCCTGGAGCAGGGTAATGGTCAGAAGAAGCGGCAGTCCGCAGGAAAAACCCATCAAGAGGGCCACCAGCATGCGGCCGCTGCAAATTACCTTGAGTATGGCTCTAATCTTGAAATTCCTCGAGCTGTGACGGTCCTACAACAGGTCCAAAACTTTTTTTCAGCCTCAACAGGCCCTCTTTTTGATTCTTTAGAATATCGAGCAGTTTTTCGGAGATACCGGGCTCTTTGGCATACGCTTGGACCTGCATGTCGATTCTGGCGACGATATTATCAATATATAAGGAAAACTGTTTAATATAAAGTTCTTGCGTATATTCTTTATCGATGATCGATTTGAATAGATGACAAAGATCATCAAACCTCGGAAGATATCCGATGGGGGATTCAATGGCGCCGACTTCATTATGAGCCAGCCGTTCCAACCATGCCAGCCAGACCTTGACATCTCTTTTTTCTCCGAGAAGTTTCTTGGAGGTTCCGCCCCTGGCTTCATGGGTTAGAAAATAATTCAATCCGGCCATCACCGGTATCTTCTCTTTTGAAATTTTTTTGTTTCCAAAAAATTTAAACTGGGCATCCAAATAATCGGCAAGCGATCCGGGGATAAAAGGGGCATTGGCCCACGGCGATCGTTTAACGCCGGTGGCGCCGACTTCGGTTGCTGTGGCTGCAGATACGATGCAGGCGCCGATAACCACGCCGTGGTCCGGATTGGTCGCCACCCAGACAGGGGGCATGGTATTACTGTCTCTGCCGCTGTAAGTGATCACTCTGGTTTCAACCCCCTTTGGATCCTCGGTGAATTGAGAATAATTCACCAGCGCGGAAGATGTTAGGGTGCACCTGGAATTGGGGTGAGATATCGGTATTTCTTTGCCGTGTTCATCGGTCATTCCTTTGGTCCAATCTCCCTGGAAGTTCTTGCCCTTCAGCGGCAAAGGTTCGCCGTTCCCCGTCCAGTGCGGGACGCCGTTTTCATCGATGAGAACATTCGACCAGATGACTTCTGTTCCCGGTTTTCTGAGAAGCTTCATCAAATATGGATCTCCCTCCCAATTGACATCTTCGACAATGCCGAAAATGCCGCATTCGGGATTGATTGAACGGATACTTCCGTTTTCATCGATCCACATCTGAGCGAGATCGTCGCCCACAAAGTGATTCCCTGCCATGGCCGTTGTGGTTTTGCCGCAACCGCTGGGCGCAGCGCCGGCACACCATGTGATACGGCCTCCGGTTCCGTTTATTCCGGTAATGAACATATGTTCCGCCAGTTCATTGCCTCTGTTTTCATATACGGATCTGTCAACGGAAAAACGGTGATTTCCTTTTTTCAAAAGCAGTGTATTTCCGGCATACGTACAATTAAAGCTATAAGTGGTTTGAAAACTGCGATCCATATATACACGCGCATTGGGAAGATCCTCGGGTCTGTTCAGGCCTTCACTGTGGATATTGGTGTAGAAGTGACCCAACCGCTCCACCTCTTTGTCAAAAACAGCGTATCCATTTCTATACAGGATTTCAGCACTATGAGATACATACGCCGAACTGGTGATTTCAAGAGCGGGATTCGATGCCGGCGACCCGGCCGGGCCCCGGGAATAGAATCCCACAATCATGGTTTTTCCCTGCATAATACCTGTCATCTTATCCCTGATATCTATCAGCGCTTTCGGCCGATCCATCTTATTGGCAAGGGAACTGATATCTTCGCCTTCATTTGCGATATAAAACGTACGATCGATAATCCGTCCCTGTTCATCTTTGAGGTCGAAATGGATGGTATGATACGGCATCGGAAGGTTTTCTTCTTCTTTCTTTTGCAAGGCCATCTCCCTGATATGCGCTTTATCCGAATCGGATCCGGTATTAATAAAAACCGCATCGGGCTTACACATGGCAATTGAATTCGCGATTTTTATGGCTACTTCCGGATGGGTAATTTTTTGTATCCTCGATAGATTTGTTTCGTCTAATGTGTTTTCAAAAAGTTGCATGGCTTCTTGAAAAGTTGTAATTCCGCCTATTTCAATGACAATATCTATACCTTTATGCTTTTGGAACATCCCCATTCTCCTCGCTTTGCTCTATCTATTGATGGTCTTTTAAAAAATTACCGGCTAATAGGAATCGATAATAATATCCTTTAAGTTTCTTTTGGGTACATGGTGGACACCGGCGCTGTCCCGCCAGTACCGGATATTGTTGTCGCTCCCGACGGTTTCAATCACCACTTCTTCTTTGGGTTTCCCGATGGCTATGACAAGCAGTATTTTAAACCGCAAGTCGATATTAAGCAAACTTTGAAGCTGTTGACGGTTTATGGACGCGATCATGCAGCCGGCCAGTCCTTTTTCTCTTGCGCCTAAAAGAATACTCTGACTGGCAATGCCACAGTCGTAAGCGACATAATCATTGGCTTTTTCCGAATCACTGAGAATGATCATATACCCCGAGGGTTTTTCCCCTTCCTCGGGACCTTTCCAATCTTTTAAATATGCCGCCCAGGCCAGACATGAAAAAATTTGAGCATTTTTTGTGGCATCAACGGAAAGGATGTATCGTAACGGCTGCAGATTCGCCGCCGAAGCCGACAGTCTTGCAAGATCAACCAAACCTGTTAAGGTTTCCCGGTCTAAGACGTGATCCTGGTAAAATCTCCGGAAACTTCTGTTTTTTCTGATCAAATCTGCGATCATAATATATTCCTCCCTAAACCCTCAATGGTGTTTTTCTTGAACAGGCATATGTTGACGAATCCATATCAGGACTTTGTCAAATTCTGATTTGAGTTCGGCAAGCGCTTTACCCCGATGGCTGATACCATTCTTTTCGTTCCGGGTGATCTGTGCGAAGGTTTTTTGAAAAGGCGGATAAAAGAATACCGGATCATATCCGAATCCATTTGAACCGGCGGGTTCTTCGCTGATGACACCTTCGCAGCGGGCTTCATAGGTCAATGCCGCGCCCGTGGGAGCCGCAACGGAGATGACGCATTCAAAGGCTGCCTTCCGATTTGTTTTCCCTTTCATTTCATCGAGCAGTTTCAAATATCTCTGTTCGTCTGTTGCATTTTCGCCTGCATAGCGAGCCGAATGGATCCCCGGTGCATTGCCCAGCGCTTCCACGATCAGCCCTGAATCATCGGCCAGTGCCGGGAGCCCAAGGATCCTGGCTGCGAAACTCGCTTTTTTGTATGCATTTTCATCAAAAGTATCGCCATCCTCTTCTATGTGAGGGATGACACCAAAATCATCCAAATTTTTGATATCAACCGGAAAATTTTTTAAAAGATCCTTGATTTCCCGGGTTTTCCCTTTGTTTCGTGTCGCAATCACCAGAATTATCGGGGTTTCCATCCACACCTCGCAATTATAAACAAAAATTTAACAAATATGATACTATAAATCATGGCGGCATATCTGTAAAGTTTTTTCAATTGCTTATCGTCGTTCAGAAAAATCTTTACAGAAACCGCGATGTTGGTGTATTAAATAAGTTTTTATCAGACATGATAAAAACAATAATATACCAACGAACGTTTACAACCGACTCATTGCGAAGTCATCAAACATTGATAGTTGAGGAATAAACCATGCATAAACTGCTGACAGGACATCCGGGAATCAACATGCTGCTCCTTGGCAACGAAGCGATCGCCCGTGGGGGCCTTGAAGCCGGAGTCGCGATGGCGACCACATATCCCGGAACCCCGTCTTCGGAGATTTCGTTAAATCTTTTTCAGATATCCCAAGAAAGCAAACTGTACTTCGAATACAGCACCAATGAAAAAGTGGCTCTTGAAGTGGCTGCGGCTGCTGCGAATTCCGGTGTTCGCAGCATGTGTATCATGAAGCATGTCGGGATGAACGTGGCTGCGGATGCCCTGTTGACCCTGGCGTATGTGGGGGTCAAAGGCGGCCTGGTCATCGTGACGGCCGACGACCCGTTTATGTTCTCCAGCC
>JBAUWG010000239.1:0-22964 GCA_049583675.1 Desulfobacterales bacterium
TTTTATGGGCGGTATTTTTCATGACGGATGGGTTCGATTTGGGAATCGGAACCCTTTATCCATTTCTGGGTAAAACCGATCAGGACAAACGGATGATGATTAACGCCCTGGGGCCGTTATGGGATGGAAATGAAGTCTGGCTGATTACCGCCGGAGGGGTTACTTTTGCCGCTTTTCCCTTGGTATATTCAGTGATGTTCTCATCCCTTTATTCTGCGTTGATGCTGATTTTGTTTGCCCTGATACTTCGAGGCGTGTCCTTTGAATTTCGCGGAAAGGTGGAGAGCCCTCGCTGGAGAAAGGTTTGGGATACCTGCATCTTTATCGGGAGCTTTGTGCCGGCCCTGCTTTTTGGCGTTGCCTTTGCCAATATCTTTAAAGGGATTCCCATCGATCATAACGGGATATACCATGGAACGCTCTTTACGCTTTTAAATCCGTACGGCCTTTTGGGCGGGGTTCTGTTTGTTCTCCTTTTTATGAATCACGGTGCGTTGTGGCTTGCCATAAAATCAGAAGGGGATCTATATAAAAGATCGGTTTCAACTGCCAATAAAATCTGGCCGGTACTGGTCGGTGTTGCCGTTGTTTTTTTAATCGCCAGCAAGTTTTCCACCCGCCTGTATGACAATTATATTGAACATCCTGCCTTTTTTAGTGTCATATTGATCACGGTCCTGGCGCTTTTGAGCATCCGGTTTTTCCTGACAAGAAAAGCATATTTCAAGGCCTGGTTTGCTTCAGCGCTGACCATTGTCGGCGCGACATTTTTTGGCGTGATCGGGCTCTTTCCGAACCTGTTCCCGTCCAGTCTGAACCCGAGATACAGTCTCACCGCGAACAATGCCTCTTCAAGTCCTTTGACCTTGAAAATTATGCTGATTGTCGTTATACTTTTTATTCCTGTGGTCATTGGCTATCAAGTTTGGACTTATAACCTTTTTAAGGGCAAAGTGACCCAAGAGGATCTTTCTCATGATGAAGCCTATTAGAAGCGATCTCAAAAAAGTCCTTTCGGACGATATCGGCGTTGAGCCCTCGTCCCAAGTCCTCGACATGCATGAGTATGCCTGCGGGTTGATCCTCGGCTTCGCCTTGATCGCGACCGAAAATCCTAATTTTGAGATCGCTTTCGGTCCGAATATATTCCAATCAAATTAGAAAAGGTTTTATTGATAATGGTACTTGGATTTCAAGGGAGCCCCCGTAAAAAAGGCAACACCAGTTATCTTTTATCCGCCTTCATGGGCGAAGCCGAGGCGCTGGGTGCAAAAACCCACATCATTAAGGCGGCCCAGAAAAACATTGTGCCGTGTATCGGCTGCGGGCTTTGCGAAAAAAAGGGGTACTGCGTCACCAAAGACGATGACATGACGCATGAAATCTACCCGCTGCTTCGTGAGGCGGAAGCGGTTATTTTGGCCGCACCCATTTATTTTTATAACGTCCCCGCTCAGCTGAAGGCGATTATTGATCGCACGCAGACGCTATGGTCCAGAAAGTACAAGCTGAAGCTGACCGACCCGGCAAGACATTACCGTCGCGGGTTTCTCCTTGCCCAGGGAGCGACAAAGGGGAAGAACCTTTTTGAAGGCGTCGAACTTACGGCAAGATATTTTTTTGATGCGGTGGGGGCGGAATACATGGGGAGTCTCACCTACCGGCATATTGAAAATATCGGGGATATGGAAAAACATCACACCGTTCATAAAGATATTGCAGCATCGGTCAAACAACTGCTGTCTCCTCTTTTGGGCAGAAGAAAAATATTATTCGTCTGTAGGGAAAATGCCTGCCGCAGCCAGATGGCCGCAGCATTTGCGCAATATTTTGCCGGAGAGAAATTTGAAGTGGCATCCGCCGGCAGCGAGCCGGCACAGCAGATAAATGCGGATATGGTCAAAGCTATGGCGGAAAAGGGAATCGATATGGGATTTCGCAAAACCCGGTTCCTGGATCGGGCGGCATCGGAATTGCAGCCCGATACGATCGTTACCATGGGTTGCGGCGAAGCATGTCCTTTTATTCCGGGCACTGAGCGGCTGGATTGGGATCTGCCGGACCCTGCCGGACAATCCATGGATGTGATGCGCAATGTCCGCGATGATATTGAAAAAAAAGTAAGGGCGCTGTTAAAGATATAAAAAGATGGTGTTTATTTTCGAATAACCCATCACTTCAATTGAGCGTTTTTTTCGCCATTGAAGTAATATTTAAGGAGGAATAAATGGCTGAACCCGAAGAGATGTATCAATGCCAGACGGTGAATTGCGGATATATTTACAATCCTGACAAAGGAGACCGAAAAGGAAAAATTCCCAAAGGGACCCGGTTCGCCGATTTGCCGGACGACTGGAAATGTCCGGTGTGCGGCGCCGGAAAGAAGATGTTCAAACCCCTTGCCGGGCCCGGCTCGGTGGCAGCCGGCGGTTAAAATAAAACCTTGATTAAAACCCGCACAAACTATAAAAAGAATGACTTCGCAAATAACTTGCCAGAATCAAGTGGAATGGATTTTATAAATATGTGGCACTTTATCCCTTTGACAGCAGTGCCGCTTCAGGTATGATTAAATTTTTGGCTGAAAGAACTCGTGAATAAGGGCTCGTAATGAAAGAACCTGCCCGGGTTGTTCATAAAGGTCTTGAGCTTTAATAGCGGTTTCATCTATCACCCTATATTGCATAGGGTTCTTTCAAAACGACCCCTAATCCACTCAGACAGCTTCCAGCCAAAAATTTAATCACACCTGAAGCTTTTTCAAATCGGGTGAAATCGATTTGCGTCAATGGACTGAACTATTATATAAATTCAGTGAGAAAGGAGGATTCAAATGGACAAATATGTTTGTACGGTTTGCGGTTATGTGTATGATCCGAAGCAAGGTGATCCGGACAGCGGTGTTGCGCCGGGTACAAAATGGGAAGATGTGCCGGATGACTGGGTATGTCCGGTATGCGGCGCATCAAAAGACGATTTTGAAAAAGAGTAATCACAGGGCAGGAGGAAAATGAGACCGGTAGAAATAGCAAAGGGAGTCTATGATGTCGGCGTTATTGACTGGAACATAAGGGATTTTCACGGATATTCAACGTATCGCGGCACCAGTTATAACGCATTTTTAATCGTTGATGAGAAAATTGCGCTCATTGACACCGTCAAGAAGGATTATTCCGATCAACTCATTGATAATATATCAAAAATTGTCGATCCCAAAGAAATAGACTTTGTCATCAGCAACCACACGGAAATGGACCATTCCGGCGGGCTGCCAAGGGTGATGCACAAGATCGGCGAGGATAAACCCCTTTATTGTTCAAAAATGGGCGCCAAAAATCTGGCCCGGCATTTTGATCAAAAGTGGAATTATCATGCCCTTGGCACCGGCGAAACGTTGAGCCTGGGAAACCGGACCTTGACATTTCTCGAAACCCGCATGGTTCACTGGCCGGACAGCATGTTTACCTATTTGAAGGAAGACAAAATCCTTTTTTCCAGTGACGGATTCGGCCAGCATTATGCCGGGCATGAAAGGTTTGACGATCAGATCGGAGACGACATCATGCTTCACGCGAAAAAATACTATGCCAATATTTTGCTGCTGTATTCGCCGTTGATTCTTAAACTCCTGGACGAGGTTTCCCGGATGGGTCTTGAAATCGATATGATATGCCCGGATCACGGCATCATATGGCGCCAAAATCCGGGCAGGATTATCGATGCCTATGCAAAATGGGCCAGGCAGGAGCAAGAAAAGAAGGCCGTCGTGGTTTACGACACCATGTGGCACAGTACCGAAGCCATGGCCGATGAGATTGCCGCGGGAATCGCCGGTGAAGGGGTGTCGGTAAGACCGATACATATACGGAGCTCCCACCGCAGCGAAATTATGACGGAAGTTCTGGATGCCGCTGCCGTCGTGGTAGGGTCCCCCACGCTGAACAACCAGCTGTTTCCCACGGTCAGTGATTTTCTGGTTTATATGAAAGGTCTTAAGCCTGTAAACAAAATCGGCGCCGCCTTTGGCTCTTACGGGTGGAGCGGTGAAGCGGTCAAACTGATCAATGAAGAACTTGAAGCCATGAAATTTGATGTCATCGATCCCGGTATCAGAATTCAGTATGTTCCGGAAAAGAAGGGCTTGGCGGCTTGTTTTGAACTGGGCAAAAAAGTGGGACAGGCCGTCAATGAGAAAATATGAAAGTACCGGTGGTTGATCTGAGTCGATGCAGTTTATGCGGGGCTTGTATTGAGGTCTGCCCGTCGGTTTTCAGGATGAACGAGGCCGGATATATCGAAGTGATCGAATTGCCCGCTTTTCCGGAGACGGAAGTCGATGAGGCGATAAAATACTGCCCCGAAGACTGTATCTACTGGGAAGATAATGGATGACCTTTTTTGAAATGGCCTCGGAAAGAAAAAGTTTCGCAGGGCAGGCAAATGGGCGGCAGGCAGCTCAAAAAAGAAATTCTGGCGCTTTTAAATAATGATGAACTGGAAAAGAGCCTTGAAACCATCTGTCTCATGCCGGCCCGGCAAGCGGTTAATCCGCTATTTTCTTTTTTATATCATAAGGACGAATTGATTAAATGGCGTGCGGTGACTGCAATGGGTGCCGTCGTTGCAGGCCTTGCCCGTGAAGATCTCGAGTCTTCCCGAATCATTATGCGCCGGCTGATGTGGAATTTAAATGACGAATCCGGCGGCATCGGGTGGGGCTCTCCGGAAGCTTTGGGTGAAATCATGGCCCGTCATGGGGAGCTGGCCAAGGAATATGCAAGCATACTGGTATCCTACATCAACAAAGCCGGCAACTATCTCGAACACGAGATCCTTCAGCGGGGGGCGCTCTGGGGATTGGGAAGATTGGCCCATGCACGTCCGGCACTTGTCGGGAATGTAGTATATTATCTCCCCCCCTTTTTGCAGTCCAAAGATTCGCACCATCGGGGACTTGCAGCCTGGGTAGCCGGAGCGATCTCTTCGGAGACCGCACACCCCTTGCTTGCACATTTGATCGGCGATGATGCAAGCATAACCATTTTTATCAACATGCGGATGAAGGAACGCACCGTGGGTCAGCTCGCAGCCGAGGCGCTTTCCCGAAATGTTCCCTGAACACTCACATTGCTTAAAAGATAGCGTTCCACTGATACATGCAGCCGATGATTTTTCATGATACCCATACGTGACACAATACCTTCCAAGAATTATCCCATCGCAAATACGGCTATTATCGGTATCAATGTTATTATTTATCTTATTGAACTGGCCCAGGGACCCAATTTAGATCGTTTTGTCTACATCTACGGCCTGGTTCCCGCCAGATACTCAATTCCGCAGATTGCATCTTACTTCACTTTCGGACAGCAGGCGTTGTCTTTGGTTTCTTTTATGTTTTTGCACGGCGGGTTCTGGCATATTTTGGGGAATATGTGGTTCCTTTACATCTTCGGCGATAATGTTGAAGATCGATTGGGTCCGTTTCGATACCTGGTTTTTTATCTCTTATGCGGATTGGTGTCGGGCCTCTCCCAGCTCATTTTCAATTTTCATTCCAATGTGCCCACCATCGGCGCCAGCGGTGCTATTGCGGGCGTTATGGGAGCCTATTTGATTCTTCATCCCCATTCCAAAATATTAACCCTGATTCCCATCATCTTTATCCCCTGGTTTATTGAAATTCCGGCCTTTTTCTTTTTGGGCTTTTGGTTTTTTTTGCAGTTTATAAACGCGGCAGGAGGCCATGGTCACATCAGCGGTATTGCCTGGTGGGCTCACATCGGCGGGTTTGTTTTTGGAATGGGATGTTTAAAGATTTTCCTCGCATTACCCGAAACCGGGGCCTCCAATAAACTCCGTCGCATTACAGCTAAAAGAAAAACGCACCGTCTGCAGGTGATTCGACCTTTCAGTCTCCGAAAAGACTCGCACCTATACGGCGCGATCAACATTACGCCATTCGAGGCGTTGATCGGAACACAAAAGCTGGTCAATATTCCATGGGGATTTCAAAAACGCATTGTTAAGGTGACGGTTCCCCCCGGGGTAAAGGAAGGGAGCAAACTGCGATTGAAAGGATTGGGTAAAATAGTGGCCGATGAGCAACGGGGAGATTTGTATCTTAAAGTGATGATAACCTCTTAATGGGTGTCCGTCCATAAATGGTCTTTTCACCCAATCCGCCGAAGGCGGACAAGTCTCTGCGCCCCGTGAAATGCGGAGCATATTTCACTGGGGTTATGCTCAAAAAATAATCCTCGGAATATTAAACATATGCCTGTGGTTATTTTTTTCGCATGCCTTGAACTTGAACAAAAATCCTCATTTATGGGCGGACACTAATTAAAATGAAAGTACCACGCCAAAACCTTCTCTCCAAAAAAAAGATACGACATCGCGCCGATGGAAAGAAACGGCCCGAATGGAATCGCATATTTCAAATCTTTTCCTTTGACCAACATGACGATCATCCCCAGGAAAGTTCCCGCGACCGATGCGGCAAAAATGGTAAAGACAACCCCTTTCCAGCCGATAAAGGCGCCGATCATTGCCAGAAGCTTAATGTCCCCGCCGCCCATGCCTTCTTTCCGGGTGATGAGGCTGTACGTCCATGCAACGATCCAGAGACTGCCCCCTCCCGCCAGCATACCCAGCAGCGCGGCTTTGAACGTCATGGCGGGTAAAACAAAAGACGCTGCAAGGCCGACGGGAATGCCGGGGAGCGAAATCACGTCCGGTATAATTTTATGATCGATATCAATGAAGGTGATGACCAAAAGCGATGAGATAAAAATAAAGTATATGGCACCTGCCAAGGTCGGACCAAACATGAAGAAAACATCCAGCGCGATAATTCCGGTCATCAACTCCACCAAAGGATAGCGTAAAGATATGGGCGCCTGACAATGCCGGCATCGGCCTTTAAGCCATAAATAGCTGAAAACGGGAATATTGTCATAAAATGATATGGTGCTGTTGCAATGCGGGCAGATGGAGCGGGAAGGGTTGACAATCGACATTGAGGACGGCAGCCGATAGATGCAGACATTTAAAAAACTTCCGATGCACAGGCCGAATATGAAAATGAGACCGACGACCAAAACGTTCATCATCTTTTATAACGTGTCCTCTTGAATTTCCGACAAGATAATAGTAAGTGCACATATAGGGCTGACTGTTCTTGTCTATATATGGAGTTGTGGTTTCTGTCAAAGCAACTTTTAAACAATTTAGTGCCATTGATGAACACGCAAGGTCTCAAAGGGAGAAAGGGGTAAATACTATGACGATGAATGTGGTGGAGCGGATAGATGATGCGGTCAAAGTCAGACATGTACTGGCCAGTGTTTTCGACAAAAGCGGTCTGGAGACATTTATCCCGGAACTTATCCGGATCAATCCCGGGATAAAAATTTTTTCAACCGGCGGCACGTACCAAAAAATCAAAGAAATCCTGGGCGAAGCAGCGGATTCCTGCCTGACACAGGTATCCGATTATACGGGGCAGCCGGAAACCCAAGGGGGTCTCGTCAAGACGCTGGATTTTAAAATCTATCTCGGATTGCTGACCGAAACTTACAACGACGCCCACAATGCCGATATCCGGCGAACCGGCGCCGTTCATATCGATATGACCCTGTGCAATTTATATCCTTTTAAAGAGACCATCTCGAAATCAGGCGTGACGGTTGAAATGGCTCGCGGCAATATTGATATCGGCGGGCCGTGTATGATACGAGCTTCCGCAAAGAATTTTATCAGGGTGGCATCTGTCGTCGATCCGTCGGACTATTCAGCGATTCTGTCGGAGATGTCGTCAAACGGCGGGGCCATATCCCTGCAACTTCGATACCGTCTCGCCCGAAAGGCGTTCGACCACACGGCGGTTTATGACCGGACCATCGCAGACTTTTTGGGTTCCACGTCATTTGACGAGGTGACGAAGTGTTATAATTTCTAGAAAGAAAATTTGTAACACTACCTTTATCAACACATGGCCGCTTCAGGTATGATTAAATTTTTGCTGAAAGAAATCGAACTATATTGAAGAAATTCCTTCTGCCACTAAGGCGCCAAGCCACTAAGAAAGAAACATAAATATATCCTTTGTGCCTTAGTGCCTGGTTTGTGGCAAATATTTTGTTTCGAATCCTATTTCCTATTTAATGGTCTAAAAAAAGGAGAAAAAAATGGCTGAAGATTTAAAGAAGATGTACCGGACGATAATGGACGACCATTTTCCACCGGAGATGGAGATCAGTTTCGTGGATCAAAATCAACGGCAGACCCTCTTTTATGAAAAAGTGGCATGGACCATCGACAACATCCAGAAGGGATTGAGATACGGTGAAAATCCGGGACAGGAAGCCGCGCTTTACAAACTGGTCAATGGGAACCTGGTCCTGGCAGAAACCGAATCGATTCAGCCGGGTCAATATCTGGCGTCCGATATTGAACTTTTGCAATCCGGCAAGCATCCGGGGAAAACCAACCTCACCGATGCAGACAATTCATTGAATATTTTAAGGTATTTTACGGACAAACCCACCGTGGTCATTGTCAAACATAACAACCCCTGCGGGGTCGCCCGCTCGGATACCCTGGTCGATGCCTATCAAAAGGCGAACATGGCGGACCGGGTGGCGGCGTTTGGCGGATGTATCGCCGTGAACAGGGCTGTCGATCGGCCAACGGCACAAGCTATCACCGAACAATATGCCGAAGTGGTTGTGGCCCCTGATTTTGAGGACGGCGTCATGGAGATTTTTTCAAAGAAGAAAAATCTCAGGGTGATCCGCATCCATAATATCGACCGGCTGCAGACCTTCGTGGGGCAGCGATGCGTGGAGTTTAAAAGTCTGATTGACGGCGGCATTATCGCCCAGTGGTCGTTTGTTCCGGCAGCCCGAGCAAAGGCCGATCTAAAACTTGCCGCCTGTGACTACAAGGGGAAAGCGTATCAGGTCAACCGCCAGCCTACGGAAAAAGAATACAACGACCTGTTGTTCGGGTGGCTCGTGGAATCCGGCATCACCTCCAATTCCGTTATTTACGTCAAAGACGAAGTGACGGTCGGCATCGGCACCGGCGAACAGGACCGGGTGGGTGTTGCGGAAATTGCAAGGGACAAGGCCTACCGGAAACTGGCCGACCGCTTTTGCTTTGAAATGTATCATGTTCCGTATAATGACCTTAAAGATGAGGATAAAAAAGCCGAGATCGATGCCAAAGCAGCGGATAAAAAAGGCGGGCTGATCGGTTCCGCCATGGTCAGCGATGCATTTTTCCCTTTCAGAGACGGAATCGACGTCGGTCTGAAAGAAGGCGTAACGTCGGTGATTCAGCCCGGAGGCTCGGAAAATGACTACCAGTCTATTGAGGCGTGCAATGAATTCGCCGCGACAATGGTCTATACCGGGCAGAGAAGTTTCAAGCATTAAAGATGTCCTTACGACATTACTTTGGATGCTACAGACAACACAACCCCTACATCCTCCGACGTCACATGATAATGGGTAACGGCCCTCAATCGTTTCGGGCCGGTGGGGAGTACTCGAATGCCTTGGCTATCGAGTCTTTCCGCCAATATTTGTGCGGACATGTCTTCCCGGGTGATATCGACGTATACGATATTGGTTGAAACTTGATCCGGATCGATGGATAAGCCTTTTACATTTGCCAGGCCGTTCGCCAATTGTTTGGCGTTGATATGATCGTCTGCCAGGCGATCAATCATTTCGGTCAGTGCCACGATGCCGGCGGCGGCCAGAATGCCTGCCTGGCGCATGCCGCCGCCCACCACCTTCCGGTTGCGCCGGGCTTTTGAAATAAAATCTCTTGCTCCACCGACAACGGAACCCACCGGTGCCGCCAATCCTTTGCTCAAACAAATGCTGACGGAATCGGCGTCAGCCGCCAGATCCTTGGCCTCGACACCCAGCGCCAATGCCGCATTGAAAAGGCGGGCGCCGTCTATATGCAATTTTAACCCATAACGACGGGCCAATTGGGCGACGGTATGCATATAGCCGATATCCAGGGGGCTTCCGTTGCACCGGTTATGGGTATTCTCCAGGACGATGAGTTTTGTTCTGGGAAAATGGACGTCGTCCGGATGAATGGCGGCTTCGATATCCGCCAATGCCATTTTGCCGTCCGGCTTGTTTTCCAGACTGCGAGGGTGTATGCCGCCCAATGCGGCAGAACCTCCCTGTTCATAAAAAAACATATGGGACTGATCCCCGAGGATGATTTCATCGCCCCGGCCGCAGTGAGTGAGCTGGCTCACCAGGTTGGCCATGGTGCCGCTGGCCACAAACAACGCGGCTTCTTTTCCCAGCCGTTCGGCAACCATCTCTTCCAGCCGGTTGACAGTGGGGTCTTCGCCGAACACGTCGTCCCCGACGTCTGCTTCAAACATGGCCCGGCGCATGGAAGGCGTCGGCTGTGTAATAGTATCCGATCGCATGTCAATAATCCGCATGTCTTTTCTCCTTAATTATTTTTTTTGGATTGCTGCTTCATACTTTAATAAAACGATATTTTTTAAGCAAGGTTTTGCAGGATATGACTATAGGCATTATCAATGTTTGAATTCGAGATAATAGATATTATGACTTTGACAAAGCAAAGCCTCTCTAATATTCTTAAAAATATCAAATTTTTATTGGGAATTAACATATGTACTATTTTTTCGGTTTTACCTGAGCTCTGTTCATCATTCTGCCCGGGGATGGTAGGGCTATAGGCCGGACCGAAAGATCCAACGTTTTGCCGCTTGATGCTATTTTATAAATTCCAGCTATCAAACCACCTATGATCCCTATCTTGTTGCTTTTATAACAACTATTAAAAATAGTCGGCCGTGAAATCTTGCCGAATACAATGCATTCCAAGGAAAAAATCATGAAAAAAAGTTTAATTATCGCCTTTTTGACTGTTTTGTTTACTTTTGGAATCTGGTCAAGTGCCATGTCAAAAACCCGCTCCGGGATTATAACCATGGAGGTAAATCTTTCTGCCCATATTCAAGGAGAGATTGCCCGGCTATGGATTCCTTACCCTGTTTCCGACAAGAACCAACTCATCAGCGACATTAAAACTTCAGGAGATTATTCCGCTATCGGTGTATATACGGACCGGTATTACGGCACGCCGATTCTTTATGCTAAATGGCCGAAGGATGCCAAAAGTCGAAAACTGCGGTTTTCATTCAAGGTTGAACGGCGTGAAGTTCGTGACCGTGATTTTCCCGCCAAGGAACCCGCCTGGAATCCGGCCGATTATGAAAAGTTTCTGAAACCAACATCCCTAGGCCCGACGGATGGTGCGGTGAAAAAGTTGTCCGACGCCATCACCAAAGGAAAAAACACGGTGCTGGAAAAAGCCAAAGCGATTTATGACTGGACCTGTGAGAATACGTATCGGGACCCTAAAACCGTAGGGTGCGGTATAGGTGACGTCGCTAAACTGTTGCAAACACGAGGTGGAAAATGCACGGATATTTCGTCGGTTTTTATTGCACTGGCCCGAGCCGCCGGTGTGCCGGCGCGAGAGGTCTTCGGCCTCAGACTCGGGAAAAAGCCCCAACAGGATGTCACCACCTGGCAGCACTGTTGGGCGCAGTTTTTTCTTCCAGGGTATGGCTGGGTCCCGGTTGACCCTGCGGATGTGCGCAAAAAAATGCTGGTCGAAAAACTCGATCTGAAGGATGCCAAAACCATAGCTTATCGCGATTATTTCTGGGGCGGCATTGATGCATACCGCTTCGTCCTTGCCCACGGCCGCGACGTGGTGCTGAATCCTCCTCAGGAAGGCCCGCCGCTCAATACGTTCGGCTACCCTTATGCCGAAGTAGGCGGTCTCCCGCTTGATTTCTATGATCCGGCCACGTTTGTTTACAAAATCACCTATCGTGAAAAGTAAAACAGTCTTCCGGGAAAAAATCTGCGAGCATCCATAATGGGGTGTCGGCGACTTCTTCAGGCAGCCACTGCATTGATTCCGGATGCCTTGGACGATTTTGAAAAAAAGGAGATAACAATGAGTGACGATTATAGGAATATGTGGAAGGATCTTGGGCTTGATCTCAAAGCCCATGATATGCTGCTAGAGATTTTAGGAAAAGCCTATCAGGATATTTATCTTGCCCAGAAAGACCGGCCCGGGCAGATGGGTTATTTTGACTTTGTCATGAGCGAGGTCCACGGTCTTCGCATCAAAGAATTGATGGATGAAAAGGCAGCCGGCCGAAAAATTATCGGTTCTTACTGCGTGTTCGTGCCGGAAGAGATTGCGCTTGCCGGCAATGCAACCCTTGTGGGGCTGTGTTCAGGCGCGGATTTTGCCATGGAAGAGGTGGAAAAACTGCTGCCCCGCAATACCTGCGCATTGATCAAATCGACCTTTGGCTTCAAATTGGGAAAGGTGTGCCCTTACCTGGAGGCCTCAGACATGATCGTCGGGGAAAATACCTGCGACGGCAAAAAGAAAGCCTATGAATCGTTGAATGATATTGTTTCCAATCTGTATGTCATGGACATCCCGCAGATGAAGACCGGTCAGGGCCGATCCTTGTTAAAGGCCGAATATTACCGTTTTAAGGCAGCGGTCGAAAATTTATCCGGCGTTGGAATTGATGCCGCCGGTCTGAAAAAGTCCATTGAAATCGTAAACAATAAACGCAGGGCGATTCATCGGCTTTACAGCCTTCGCAAAGCGGATCCCGCGCCGATTTCCGGTCTGGATGCCCTGCTGGCCAACCAGGTCTTTTTCTACGACAATCCGGTTCGTTTTACGGAATCGGTCAATAAAATCTGCGATGAGCTGGAATCCAGAATCGAAAAGAAAACCGGGTCATTTCCCAAAGGCGCCCCCAGAATATTGATGTCCGGATGCCCCATGGCCGTACCCAACTGGAAACTGCCGTGGATCATTGAAACCACGGGGGCTGTTATTGTGGGAGAAGAATCCTGCGTCGGCGAACGGGGGGCCCGCAACCTTACCGATGATTCCGGCAGCACCGTTGAAGAACTGATGGAAGCTGTGGTGGATCGCTATTTTAATATTGATTGTGCCATTTTTACGCCCAATCCGGATCGATTAAATCATATCATTCAAATGTACAAAGAATACCGGGCGGATGGGGTCATCCACTTCGGGCTGCAGTTCTGTCAGCCGTATCTTATGGAGGCGATCCCTGTGGAAAAAGCACTGGAATCAAAAAATATCCCTGTTCTTCGGATCGAAACCGATTACAGCATGGAGGATGTCGGACAGCTCAAAACCCGGGTGGAAGCGTTTGTTGAGATGTTGAAGTAAAGGTCATCGTATGTATTGTGCCGGCATTGATATCGGTTCGAGGACCATCGAGCTGGTGGTGTTAAAGGATCGCGAAATTGTCGAGAAGCGGCAGGTCGATACGGGATTCGACCCCATGACCCGGGCCAGGGAACTGCTTGATGGGGTTGAATATGAGCGCATTTTTGCCACCGGATACGGCCGGAATCTTTTTGAGATCACTTTTGACGCACCGACGGTCACGGAAATCAAAGCCTATGGCGTGGGTGCCGGGAGTCTTTTTCAGAACGTCGGCGCCATACTCGATATCGGCGGCCAGGACACCAAAGCCATTGCACTCAATGAAAACGGAAAAATCACCAAATTTGAAATGAACGATCGGTGCGCGGCCGGGACCGGCAAATTTCTGGAGATTATGGCCCGCAGCCTGGGGTACAGCATCGATCAATTCGGCGCGCAAGCGCTCAAGGCCACCAAAAATCTTCAGATTAACAGCATGTGTACGGTGTTCGCAGAATCCGAAGTCACCTCTCTGGTCGCCAAAGGAGAAGATCCCAAAGAAATCGCGTTGGGTCTTCACCGATCGGTGGTTCGCCGCGCCGTCGGCATGCTTAAAAGGGTGTTCGTCGGCAACGACATCGTCTTTGCAGGCGGCGTTGCCAAAAACCCGTGCATACGGCGGCTGCTGGAAGAAACCCTCAAGCGACAGGTCCTGGTCCCCGAAGATCCGCAGATGATAGGGGCTTTGGGCGCGGCCCTGCTGGCAGGAGAAAATAAATGAAGTTTGCTTTTGTATGTCCTAAAAAACAGAAAGCCTTTGAAAGTGCTTCATTTGAAATTATTGGCAATAAAGGGATTACACTTGACGTGAAGGGGAATAAATTTTTGGATGCGAAGGTGGCACTCGACAAACCTTGTCCGTTTTGTGGGGAAAAACATGTGTATCATGTCCGCGAATTATCCTGCCCGTTCGGAAGTTCCGAAAAAGAAGAAAATCCCGTAAAGGAGGATACCCATGGATGATATCAAACGAATACGCCTGACTGAGACGGTAACCGGGGCCGGTTGAGCCTCCAAGCTGGCTCCGGGGGACCTGGACAGAGTGTTGTGCGGCATGGTGTTTCCCACCGATGAAAATGTCATCGTGGGTTTGGATCGTGCGGACGATGCCGGAGTTTATAAAATTTCAGATGACCTGGCGCTGATCCAGACAGTGGATTTTTTCACGCCCATCGTGGACGATCCTTACTGGTTCGGACAAATTGCCGCGGCCAATGCGTTGAGCGATGTCTACGCCATGGGCGGCATACCGAAAACCGCCATGAACCTGGTGGCCTTTCCCGTGAAACAGATGGACCTTTCGGTTCTGCGGCAAATCATACAGGGCGGGATCGACAAACTGGCCGAAGCCGGGGTGGTTCTCATCGGAGGCCACAGCATCGAGGACAAGGAATTGAAATACGGCCTGTCCGTTACCGGGATCGTCCATCCGGCGCGCGTGCTTGCCAAAAAGAACCTGCGGCAAGGAGACCGGCTGGTTCTGACAAAACCGCTCGGCACGGGAATTGTCAACACGGCTATCAAGGCGGGCATGGTATCCGCGGATCTGACGGGCAAGGTGACCCGTTTGATGGCCTCTCTCAACCGCGACGCTGCCGGAATCATGGAGCGCTTTAATGTGCACGCCTGCACCGATATTACCGGCTTTGGTCTGCTCGGGCACCTTGCCGAGATGGTATATGGATCCGGCGTAAGCGTGCGGGTCTTTTCCGACCGCGTGCCGGTGATTCCGGAAGCACTGGAGTTTGCTGCCATGGGGCTCATCCCTGCGGGCGCATACAAAAACAAGGAATTTCGGGAATCGATGATTGATTTTGAGCAAAAGGTGGCGCGCTCTGTGCAAGACGTGCTGTTTGATCCCCAGACTTCGGGCGGGTTGCTGATCAGCGTTGGCCGCGATCAAGCCGATGCGCTCGTCAAGGCCCTTCGGGATGCGGGTATAATCGATACGGCGGAAATCGGCGAAGTTCTGAAAGATCCGAAAGAAAAAATATGGGTGGTCTGAATTTACTAAAAAAGGAGGTGTTTCAATGAAAGAAATCGATGCTCGCGGATTGGCCTGTCCGGCGCCTGTACTCCAGACCAAAGCCACTTTGCAGGAAGAACATTCAGGCCGCGTAAAAGTGATTGTCGACAACGCAGCTTCCCAGCAAAATGTGCAGCGCTTTTTGGAATCCCAGGGATTTCAGACAGTGCTTGAACAAAACGGCGCGGATTACCTGGTCATCGGGACCTGCGGCGATCAGCAGCAACCGAAAGCTCAGCCGTCTGTGGAAGAAGAAGCGGATGCGAAGAAGATCATGGTGATGTGCGCCACCGACCGCATGGGGTTCGGAGACGATGAGCTGGGCCTGAAGCTGATGGTCAATTTTCTTCGAACGCTCAAAGAAATGGGCCGTGAGTTGTGGCGGCTGGTATTGGTGAACAACGGCGTGAAACTGACCATCGACGGTTCGGAGGTGCTCGATGATCTGAAAGACTTTGAAAAAAAGGGGTACAAGATTCTGGTGTGCGGAACCTGTCTGAACCATTTCAATCTTCTGGAAAGAAAGCAGGTCGGCGAGACCACCAATATGCTGGATATCGTTACGGCCATGCAAGTGGCGGATAAGGTGATCAATATTTAGATTGCGTGCATGCTTTATGAAGAGACGGCGCGCAACGCCCGGCTTTTAGAATCATCCGGTGTGCAATAAGGGTTGTCTGCTGGAATATTTTGCGAATTTACCCTAACGTTGCCGGCAGTTTCCTTCAAAACAAAATCCGGCATCGCCGCAATCGGAATCGGCGGTACACGGCAGCGGCGCTGTTGCTTTCTCTTTGGTATCGTTTTTAACCGAAAGCTTAGCTGTCATTCCATAATGGATTTTGTATGCGATTCTGTTGTTTACCTTAACCCTGGCAAAGGTCTCCGATGCCTGTTCAACTCTGCCGCAAGTGATTTTTTCACGTGGAGAAGCATAAAAACACACCTTAGCTCCCATTACGAATCCTTCGGCGATGCTGCCGTCGATGAAAATATATCCTTTGTTTTGATTGATTCTTGTGACCTGCGCGGCCGCGGCAATACTTTGAAAAGAGGTTAAAGCGATGACCACAATTGCCAGTGAAAAAAGCAGTACTTTCATTTTTTTCATGAGAACCACCTTTTTACAGCATGTATTTTTGCTTGTTTCGGTTTTTTAATTTTGAAGATAAAGCAGAAAAGGCGTGAAAAAGATAATACCAGGAAAACAGGATTTGGTAAAGAATTTAATGCATGTCTGGCGATGCGGATGAATCTTTCACCGCTATCCCGCCGAGTTCAAATACTTTTTAAAACAGCGGGCGGTGTGAGACGTTCGGGCAAATGTTAAAAGCTCTTTGGGTGAACCCGTGGCCACGATGCGTCCGCCGGCATCTCCGCCCTCGGGTCCGAGATCGATAATGTAATCCGCCGCCTGGATGATCTGCATGTTGTGTTCGATAACGGCCACCGTGTTGCCGTCATCCACCAGTTTCTGCAAAACCTCGATGAGCCGATGGATATCGGCCGTGTGTAAACCGGTGGTGGGTTCGTCCAGGATGTAAAACGTGTGGCCGCCCGACGGCTTGGCCAGTTGCCGGGCCAACTTAATGCGCTGGGCCTCGCCGCCCGACAGCGTCGGACTGGGCTGCCCCAGTCCCAGGTATCCCAGTCCCACATCACAGACAAATTGAGCGGCGCGGCGAATAGCCGGCATTGCCGCGAAAAATCTGGCGGCTTCCGCAAAGGTCATCTCCAGGATCTCCGAAATATTTTTCCCCCGATACTGGATTGCCAGCGTTTCCCTGTTGAACCGCTTTCCCCGGCAGACCTCGCAGGGCACGTAAACATCGGGTAAAAAGCTCATGGCGACCTTCGGGCGTCCCTGGCCCTTGCAGGCGTCACAGCGGCCTTCGGCCACATTGAATGAAAAACGACCCGGATTGTAGCCGCGGGCCCGTGCCGCCGGGGTCAGGGAGAACAATTTACGAATTTCCGACAAAAACCCGACATACGAGCCCGGCACCGAGCGCGGGGTGCGGCCGATGGGGCTGTGATCGACCTCCAGAATGCGCCTCAGATTTTTCCACCCGAGGATATTTTTACACGCACCCGCCGGGCGGCGCTGCTCCAAAAGCCGGTTGTGCAACCCCTTGTACAGCGTTTCTTTGAGCAGACTGGATTTGCCGGAGCCCGAAACGCCGGTGACCGCAATCAGGCAACCCAGGGGAAAGTCGACCCGAACGTCTTTGAGGTTGTTAACCGAAGCCCCTTGAACCGTGATTTTGTGCGTTCCATTGTAGGTCCGCAGACGGGAGGTGATCGCCCTGGGATGACCGTCCAGCATGGCGCCGGTTACGGATAAAGGTGCTTTTTTCAAATCCGCCAGCTTGCCGCTGGCGACGACTTGACCGCCGTCCTGTCCGGCCCCGGGCCCGAGATCGATGATGGTATCCGCAGCGCGAATGGTTTCCTCATCGTGTTCCACCACCAGAATCGTGTTGCCCCGGTCGCGCAGCGTCTTGAGGGCATCGATCAGAATATGATTGTCTCTGGCATGCAACCCGATGGTGGGTTCATCCAGGATATAGCAGACACCGGTTAGATTGGATCCGAGTTGAGCGGCAAGGCGTATGCGCTGGGCTTCTCCGCCGGAAAGGGTATCGCCGCTGCGGGCCAGGGAAAGATAAGACAGGCCCAGTTGGTTCAGCATAGACAGCCGTATCAGCAGTTCCGCGATGACGGGTTCGGCAACCGGTTTTTCGTGCGGGGCGAAGCTTAGCTTCTTGATAACTTCATAAACCTCCCGTGCCGGTTTTTGCACCAGATCCCAGATCGAATAGCTGCCGACTTTTACCGCCAATGCCGACGGCTTCAACCGGCTCCCGCCGCATTGGGAGCAGATCCCGGGAGGGGAATCATCTTCATCCCCGGGATCACCCACAATTCCGAGACCGCCGCATCCCGGGCAGGCGCCCTGTTTGCTGTTGAACGAGAACAGGCGGGGATCGAGGTTTTCAAGGCCGATACCGCAGGCCGGGCAGATGCCGTGCAGACTGAAAATCTCTTCGTTTCGGCGACGGTCAAGAATCGCAAGACTGCCGCCGCCTTCCTCCAGGGCCGTGTCCACCAGCGCATCAAGATCCGGCGCGGGGAGCGTACCGACAACCACATCAATATTGTGCTCATGGTAGCGGCTGAGGGCCATGCCTTTTGTCAAGGGGGTCATTCGGCCGTCAATCCGGGCTTTTCGGAATCCTGTTTTCAGCGCCCGCGCAAGCACTTCTTTGTGAAATCCTTTGCGTCCGAACACCTTTGGGGACAGCATTGTTGCCGGTCTTTTTTCATAGCGCCGGCGGACCTGCTCAACGATGGATGCCTTGGTTTGCGCCGTCAGTTTGCGGCCGCAGCCCGGACAGTGTTGCTTGCCGAGCTTGCTGTAGAGCAACCGCAGAAAGTGATAAATTTCGGTGAGTGTGGCCACCGTGGATCGCCGGCTGGTATAGCTGGTGCGCTGTTCGATGGCGACCGTCGGCGCCAGGCCGGTTACCAGGTCGATCTCCGGGCGTTCCAGAATCTTCATGTACTGGCGAACGTAAGGCGCCAGGCTTTCCAGATAGCGGCGCTGTCCTTCGGCGAATAGAATATCAAACGCCAGGGTTGATTTTCCCGAACCGGACACACCGGTCATGACGACCATTTCGTTGTGGGGGATGCTCAGGTTGATGTTTCTTAAATTGTGCTCCCGGGCGCCTTTCAGGGTAATGGCATTGGAAAGCGCGGGTTTTGAGAATATCGCCGGCGATTCAGCGACTCCCGACGATGACGATCTTTGACGTTTCAACCGCCCGGACTGCTTTAAATATGTTTTCAGGAAGCGTCCGGTATGGGATTTTCCATTTTTGGAAACGTCTTCGGGAGGACCGGCGGCAACGACTTCGCCGCCGGCATCACCCCCTTCGGGACCCAGGTCGATGACCCAGTCGGCGGTTTTGACGACATCCATATTGTGTTCGATCACGAGGACCGTGTTGCCGCTGTCCACCAGGCGCTGCAATGCGTTCAGCAGTTTGCCGATATCGTCAAAATGCAGGCCCGTGGTGGGTTCGTCAAAGATGAACAGCTTGTGTCCGGAATTTTGCGAACCGTTTTTCACGTAGCGGGAAAACTTGAGACGCTGAGCTTCACCACCGGACAGGGTGTTGATCGGCTGGCCCAGCCGGATGTAGCCCAGCCCGACATCGGCAAGGGGCTTCAATGCATCCGTGACTTTTTGTTGGTCCGCGAATAAATATAGGCCCTGATCCACCGTCATGGTCAGAATGTCATGGATGTTGTGTCCTCGATAAAAGACGTTCAGTACCTCGGATTTAAAGCGCCGGCCGTTGCAGTCGGGACAGGTAATAAATACGTCGGAAAGAAACTGCATTTCCACTTTTTCGAATCCATCGCCTTTGCAAGTTTCACAACGACCGCCGGCCACATTGAATGAAAAATGTCCGGGGCCGAAATCCCTTGCCGTGGCGTCGGCGGTCTCGGACAGCAGCCGGCGGATGGGCTCCAACGCCTTGGTATAGGTCAATGCATTCGCACGGGGGGTGCGGCCGATGGCCCTCTGATCCATGAGAATGACCTCTTTGATGGGATCCAATCCCTTGACGGCGATGTGATCACCGGGACGTCCCTGGGGGTTTCCTAGGAACCTTTTGGCGGCTTTATACAGGATTTCTTCAGCCAGGGTCGATTTGCCCGATCCGGAGACACCGGTCAAGCAGATGAACACCCCCAGTGGGATGTGGACCTCGATGTTCTTCAGGTTGTTTGCCGTTGCGCCGGTGATGGTCAGCCATTGTCCATTGCGCGGTTTGCGACGCCGGTCGGTCACAGGTATGGTGCGCTTTCCTTTTAAGTACTCTCCGGTCAGAGATCCATTGACACCGGAAGTGGGTCCGAAATACATGATCCGGCCGCCCTGATCACCGGCCCTGGGACCGAGATCCAGCAGAAAGTCGCTTTCGCGAATGATTTCCGGATCGTGTTCAACCACCACCACGGTGTTGGCCAGATTTCGAAGCCGCTTTAAAATGCGTATGAGGCGGTGGTTGTCCCTGGGATGCAGACCGATACTGGGTTCATCCAGAACATAGAGGGTGTTGACCAGGGAAGATCCCAGTGCGGACGCCAGGGCAACCCGTTGGACCTCGCCGCCCGAAAGCGTACGCGACTGGCGGTCGAGGGTTAAATACCCGAGGCCGACATTCCGCAGATAGTTCAAGCGATTGCGAACTTCATCCAAAACGAGCAGAGCGGCTTCGTCCATCTGAGATATTGGCAGGGAATTGAAAAACTTGATGGCCCGCCGGACATTCATGGCATAGACACGGGCGATGGTCTGTCCGCCCAGCCGGTACAACAGGGTCTCTTCTTTGAAGCGGGTGCCGTTGCAATCCGGGCAGATATCATAGCTGCGATAACGGGACAAAAATACCCGCACCGGCATTTTATAGGTTTTACTCTCCAGCCAGCGGAAAAACCCCTGGATACCATAGTAGCGAGAAGTTCCTTCAATGATGGCCTTTTGGTGCGCGGCGGTCAGCTTTTGAAAGGGAATGTTCGTCGGAATCTTTGCATGCCGGCAAAAATCCATCAGATCCGCAAACTCCATGCGTGCGTCTTCCGGATTACCAAAGGGTTTGACGGCGCCGTCTTCAAGGGAGCGTGTCCGGTCCGGTATGATAAGGTCCATGTCCATACCGATGGTGCGGCCAAAACCGCGACAGGTGGCGCAGGCGCCGATGGGGCTGTTAAACGAAAAAAGATTCGGCAGCGGCGCGTGGTAGCGGATGTTGCAGTCGGCACACTGCAGGCGGTTGCTGAAGGCATGATGTTCATCCGGTGCAATCCAGACATCCAGGCGCCCCTCCCCAAAACGAAAGGCCATCTCAACAGAGTCCATGATGCGATCTTTATCCTGATCTCGCAGCAATAAACGATCGGCCACCACTGCTATTTCCGTCTGGCGGCTCAGGGGTTGCCATTCTTTGAGTTGAACGATACGATTGCCGGCGTAGAGACGATCGAAGCCCATTTGGATCAACGACTTGCGGGCCTCGTGAGGGGCGGTGTCGTCAACCGGGAATGGAAAGGTAATGACCAGTTGAGAGCCGCCGGGCCGGTTTTCCAACAGATTCCAGACATGGGCCGGGGTTTCCGGCAGCACCGGCTTGCCGCAGGATCGGCAGTGGAGTCTCCCCAGGCGGGCATAAAGGAGTTTCACATGGTCGGTAATTTCGGTCATGGTGCCCACGGTCGAGCGGGAAGTTCGGACCGGATCCTTGCGGTCGATGGCGATGGCCGGTGGAATACCCTCGATTTTATCGACTTGGGGACGATCCATGCGATCCATGAATTGCCGGGCATATGGCGAGAAGGTTTCCACATAACGGCGTTGGCCTTCGGCATAAAGCGTGTCAAAGGCCAGGGACGACTTTCCGGAACCGCTGACACCGGTAATCACCGTGAGATGATTCAGAGGGATTTCCAGGTCGAGGTTTTTGAGATTGTGCTGTCTGGCGCCTTTTATACGGATTGCTCGTATTTCCATACTTACTTATTTTCCTGATTTATAATTTAATCTCATTATATGCACGATCATCGAAAATTCAAATGAAGTTCACGCAAAGGCGATGTTCAGGTGGATACACATGGGAAGGGCATAACGAATTGAATTCGAAGGTGCTTTATATCACGTAATGTCCCTCGGGAATGACGGACAGGATATTAATTATTAAGTCATTGACACATTTATAAAATTTTCATATCTTTCACTCATAAAATAAAGGAACATTGATAAATTTGGGAGAAAATAAAGATGCGTAATTTGAAATTACTCTTTTTAGTTCATTTTTTCATTATTATAATTTTTATCATACCTTCATATGGCGCAGATGTTGCCAATATAGCGATATTAGATGCCCAAAAAGTTCTTGATAAATCGCTGCTTGGTAAAAAAATGACAAATGAACTCAATAAAATCAGTAGCAGTTATTCCGCTGATCTTGAAGCTAAAGGAAAGAAAATTAAAAAGCTGCAAGACGAACTTGACAAACTATCTTCATTAAAGAAAACGCCTTCGGCCGCAAATAATGAAGAATTTGATAAAAAATCTCGTGAATTAGAAATAAAAATTTACGATTTTAAGACATTGCAGAAAAAATACCATGATAAGTTTAAAGCAGAAGAAACAAAAAAATTTAAATATACAACTAACATTATTCAAGAAATTGTTAATGAAATAGGAAAAAAGGAAGGCTATCTTTTGATTAAGACTAAAATTGGGTCCCCTTATTTTCAAAAACATATAGACATTACAGATAGAGTGATAAAAATATTGGATTCTCGATATAAAAAAGACGATAAAAAAGAGAAGCCATAGAAAAACAAATTAATAGCAGTATATCGAAATTGTAGATAGTGTCCATCCATAAATGAGGATTTTTGTTCGAGATCAAGGCATGCGAAAAAAATAACCACAGGCATATAGTTGATATTCCGAGGATTATTTTTTGAGCATAACGCCGAGATCGGGCAAAAAGAC
>JBAUWG010000240.1:0-15330 GCA_049583675.1 Desulfobacterales bacterium
CGATCAAGGTGAAATTCTCTTTAAAGAAGGGGATAAAGGAGATTATATCTGTTTTGTATTGGATGGCGTCATAGATGTTCTTAAAAAATCTGTCACCGGAGGCAGCGTTGTCATTGCCGTTTTACCGAAGGGTCGTTCTTTTGGCGAAATGTCAATTCTTGATAACTTCCCCAGATCGGCGACGGCAAAAGCCCGCACAAAATCGTCTTTTCTCACGTTAACCCGGATGAGTTTCGATAAGATACTTAAAGACTACCCTCAAATCGGCATCACCATTCTCAAGGGAATCTCAAGGATGCTCAGTCAAAATCTGCGTCAAACATCCTCCAAACTTGCCGACTATATATTACCGATTGCATGATCTAAAACAAAAAAGGCATCGTCGTTTGACGCCGCCTCTATCATCCGAAAATCACGCTTTTGGGTATTAAACCGCCTCAACACATTATGCCGCTATGGCATTGTTGATTCTTTATTTCGCTTCTGCTTTCATTGGTTTGCATATTTCTATGATCACATGCCCTCCTGCGATCTTTGCCCGATCTTCTTTCAGGCAAATATGCGGTGTATGAAAACTCCCGCCTATCAACACTGAAACGTCTATCTCTATTATCTGTCATGCCTGCATTATTTATAGGGCAACTCTTTGGTCTAGTTTTAAATGTAGAATCACTGCGAATATGCATTTGCCTTAGCCCTCAAAGAGAAAAAACAGATGAATTATCAGGAAAAGGTTTTATGCCACAGATACAATCCACCCATTAAAATTAAAAATGGTATCAGAACGCTTATAATTTCCACAGTTTATCTCCGACAGTCTCCGTTTATTTCAGTTCCGCCTGAATTGCGGGTGATATCTGATACGCTACCGATGAAATTAGAAAAAATTAATTGATTATAAATTCATTAGCAATTTCCCTGCCAAAATATGGCAACAAGACTTAACAAATTTTTGACCCATCGATTAATAGGGCGAATCTAATATGTTACACAATGAAGCGCCCAAAATTTACATCTATATTTTATCCATTGAAATAACATGAAAATCGCCTGTATCGTTCAAATTTTTGAACCCTCTTAAAAGCCATATTGTGTAGTTCCCTAATTTGATTGAAAAAACCTGCCGCATTGCCAGTTTAAATTTTTGAACCCTATTGGGGGCCAACCATATAACCCCTTAAATAATAACGAAGAATTGCACTTTCCCTCGATTCAAATTTTTGAACCCGAACATTACATGGCCGTCTATTTCAATGTAACCGGTTCATTTTCTAAGCCATTCGCTCTTGGCATTGTGCACGCTATACCGACCCCTCCCGCGATTTCGCCAAAAATCCTGCCAGGGGGGCCGCTCCGGCCAAAAAGTTTAGGATGGGAATGAAACAGTGCTAAAAGCCGTTTCAACACGTCCAAGGGAATTCTCATCATTTAGTATTGCAATTGATAAAAGTTTAAGCTATTCGTTTTTTAGATAAAATGATATTTTTAGATCGTCGATTTCAAGCGATTCGAATCTTTTTTAAATTTCTGGATGCATTCATCTCTTGCGACGCTCCATTTGTCGCCGGCCGTCTTGTTTTTTTGGCAAGGATTCATCATGAGTCCGTTAAGAGCAAGCCAATCGAATCTATCACAAAATAAGGAGGAAATGCCATGGCACAGGGAAAGAGCATTATTGATTATGCAATGACACAGGAAAAAGACGGGATGACGTTTTATAATAAAGCGTCTCGTAAATTTGAGGACAAAACGCTGAAGAAACTATTTGCAAAACTTGCCGGGGAGGAAAAAAAGCATTTGGAATCATTCAAGAACCTCAAGGCCAAAGTCCAGGAAAAGAACGTCGATGAAACGTTTCGCTCCACTGGTGTCGATGAGTATCTTGAAGCATTGATCAAGGAAGGCATTTTCCCGAAAGAAGACGCCATGTCGAAACAGATCGATAAAATAAAATCCGTGGTGGACGTCTGTGCCCTGGCCATGACAGCGGAGAAGAATGCCATCCTTTTGTATTCCGAACTCGCCAAGGCATCCATCGGCAAAGAACAGAAAAAAATGTTTAACCAACTGGTCAAGGAAGAAAAAAGCCATATCGCCATGGTTAGCGCCGTTAGGGCAGACTACGATCCGGCCTATGCCGCCATGAAGTTCGGCAGGTTTTTTTAGTCTTTTCTAATAATTAAGGGTAAGAAGAACGCCACCCGAATGATAAGATTTTTCATCGATGGGGTGGAGTACGTTCGCACAGAGCGTTTACGACGCTATATAGATGTCGTCTGCATCTTACTTTGTATCTGCTGATTTCAGAGGCATTAAAGGTTTTATCTCAGCAAATCCGGCAATTCGGCAAGATTTTTTATCTCAATATCCGGCTTTCCCGGAAGCCGCTCTACGCTCTGACCAAAACGATTCACCCAAGCCACTTTAAATCCAAAGACCGATGCACCCGAGGCATCCCATGCGTTGGAGGACTGGAATACAATTTCTTGGGTTTTGACGTTAAAACGGTCAACGGCAATTTGATATACACGGGGATCGGGTTTGAAAACACCCACTTCTTCAACGGAAAAATTTTCTTCAATCAAATCCGACATGCCGGAATTTTTCACCGCTGCCTCAAGCATGGCCGGTGTGCCATTGGACAAAATGGCCAGTCTAAAACCACGGTCTTTCAACGTTGCCAGCGCCTTGGGCACTTCAGGATAACAATCCAGATTCAGATACGCCGCCATGAGATTCTTACGAAGGACATTATCGTCAATTTGATGCATGTCGAATGCGTAATCCAGTGCATCCTGGGTGACTTGCCAGAAATCGGCATGACGCCTCATCAGACTGCGCAGCCATGTGTACTCCAGTTGTTTGGTGCGCCATAACAACGAAACCTGATCCGCATTTTCTCCTAAGTCTTGCCGGTATTTTCCCACTGCGGAATGCACATCGAAGAGCGTTCCGTAAGCATCAAACACGCATGCCTTTATCCCGTTAATTGTGTCTTTTACAGGCATAATCCTCCTTTCAGATCACAGCTCATCGCAAGATGGTCTTCAGCAACCATTGTGCTTTAAATTTGTTGGAATAAATACAAATATAAATCGAGGGTCTATAGGTCGATTACTATTTTATAACCGGTCCTCCCTTGACGCCGATCCGTTTGATTCTGTTGACCATATCCTTGAAACTGATCCGGTTGTCCGGATTTTGATTGACAATATTTACCCCTGAAAAGGCGCCTCTTTTTACGAAGTACTCCGTGCCGTTCTCCTTGATGGTGCCGTGGATCGTGAACACGTCGTTTTCCAGAGAGGCTTGGATACCGATCTTTTCATAGGGAAATGTCTTGAAAAAAGAGGCAAAAGCACCCGCCAATCCCATGAACGGGTTTTGTCCCCCGCCGATTTGCGCGATGTTTTCTACGGCTTTGATGCTGATTTTTTGGGGGATTCCCTTTTTTCGGATTGTTTCCAGCAACAGGTTGAACCGCTGGGGCTGGCCGTCGGCCATCTCGACATTGCGAAGATCCCCCGCCAAAACCCCTTGTATCTTTCCGAATGCCGTATCCGTCGTCATTTCGGATAATAAAAGATTCTCCCCTTTTGCATTGAACTTAAAGACCGGCGCGGGCGTAAAGATCCCCGAAGCGCCCAGATCGGAAAAAACGATGCTGCCGCCAAATGCCTTTGCCGTGAGTTTTCCCCGGCTGAAGATGGTATGATTGTCATATCGAACGGGATCGAGGATGCCGGTTAAAGACCCCTTCAACGGACGCGCCCAGATCTTTGACAAAAGAGGCTCGAGTTTTATATCGTCAAATGCCAGACGGGTTTGGACGGAAAGATCCGCACCAAAAAGATGATGGACATGTACGGATCCGAGGTTAAGATCTCCGCCGGGCACCTTGATATGGGTCGGAGATACCGTGGATACCCGGTTCGGACCGATATTAAGAGGAAGATCCAGCGGCTGCCCCGGCAAAAAAGGAACCATCGCGGATTGAATCGATAGCTGACCTTTCAGCGTTTTGGCAGGCGCATTTGTCGGTGAGGTCCGGTACCAGACCGGCAGGTCGAGTTGAATTCCTTTTAAATCAATTCCCTTTCCGGGCAAAGAAATGTGTCCCCCAAGCCATTCCATGCGTCCCGTGACTTCCAGCGTACTTGGGGTTTCTTTTAAATTGATTTTGGCAGAAACGGTTCCTTTGGTTTCAAGGGTTGCCAGAAAAGGTTTCTCCGTCTTGTAAGGCTCCTGCAGGAAATACTGAAATATCGGTTCCATGGGCGTTTGAGACAGGGTTACCGTGAAATCGGCTTTGGTTTTCGCCGGTGCCTGATGAAGGAGTCCCTGTATTTCAAGCGGCAAAATGCCCGTTAGATCGATGCGCAGTTTTGAAATTTTCAGTAGTCGTTTTTGAAGATCGTAGCCGCATTTTAATGAGGTAACAATGGGGGTTTTTTTCAGGTTCAGATAATACCGATCATAAAGGGCTTCACCGGCGTCGGCGTCTGTATCCGCGGAAAACCTCATAATGGAAAGGTTTGAATCCACAATACCTTTAATCGCTGATCTTATGGAAATATTTTCTCCGATAATACTGCCGTCTTTATTTTGAAAAGCAAAATCATCAAAAGAAAGCTTTGCATGCATCTGCCAGGGTCCGGATACAGGTTTTTCGACATCGATCCGGATGGCATCACGAACCTTAAAATTCCAACCCAAAGGAAGCAGGTGAAAAGCTTTCGCTGCCCGGAGAAGTCCGGTATTATTTCCTTGAATTGAAACATTGAGTAAGCGTTTACGGAGATGGGCGCCCATCAAAATATTTTTCAAACCCATAGCCTCGAATCGGACTTTCGTCAGTTCAAACGAACTTTTTCCCAAGTCCATGCGACCGTCCGGGATATGAACGTGGATATCCCCGATCAAAATGTTCCGGATTCCGACGTTAATCTTTGCTTTGGGGATTTGGACGGTCACATCCTCGATCTCGATCATCGGATATTGGCTCAATACTCTTTGTGCACCGATATCGATATCGAGCGGCGAAATTGCCTGACTCGCCTTTCCCATCAGGGTTAGACCGCCGACATGAAGTTTCGGGTCTACAAGGGAGAGCTCTCGTTGGTTCATGTCATACGTCAGCGCGGTTTCCATGGACAATGATTGGGCGGCAGTTACAGAAACCGGCGACGATCCCGTCTTTGTCAAACCAAGGGGTAATACAATGCCTTGGCATTGGACTTTAAGATCTTCGAGCTTGAATGTTTTTTGAGTATGGGTATACGTAAATTTTGATGCCGCGTCCGTCCTTTGAAGCGCCAGTTGCGGATCTTTAAGATTCATGTTTTGGGACCGAAGCGTGCCGCTGAATTTGAGATCCTTGATGTCAAAGGTTTTGTCGAAAAAGATGTTCACTTTCGGCGCCGTAAAATTCATATGACGGCGGGAATTATCGACATCCAGAGCAAAGGACAAAGACAGCGGTTGATCGGCATTGACTGCGGCATGGATTTGACGGGCCCGGATAGATTGACCGCCCAAAACGGCAGAGACGCTTCCGTCAAGAAGCTCCCCTGACTGAAATCGGATATCCCTGAAAAAAAAGAAGCCGATAAGATCCCGAACCATTCCACCTGGAAAAGAAGGCGCTCTTTTCGCCGGCAAACTGCCGGGGATTCCGAATTCCCCAGGCAAAAGATCAAGAACCAGGCCGGATATTTGTATATTCTTCAGAACAAGGGACCGATGACCCCACGGTCCCTCGACACCCATATCTACTCTGATGGAAGGGATCTTCACGGATAAGGCTTGTCCGGCTTTTGAAGGCCTTAAAGAAATGCCTTTGGCCTCCATGGTCATGAGCTTTAAAGAATAGGAAAGTTTTTCTATGGTACAGGATGTACCTGTGGATGCAGAGAGCGATCTTTCGAATACCGGTTTGACGAGATCCGGATGATAATAGAGATAAAGACCGGTGCCTGAAACAAGAACCACCACAATGCACGGGACGATACTTAAAACAAGGAAAATTTTCTTCATCATCGCCATCGTCGTCGATAGGATCCATAACACCCTGGACCAAGCGAAAAATTGAATTCGGTATTATCCCTTGTTTTTCTTGTGAATCATATAAAAACTTGATATGAAAATCAAAACAGGTGATAACATGCCGAATAACGGTTCATCCCACATGCCGGAAAGCCCTTCTTTGTCCATCCATACGAGCATGATAGCGCCGGGTGTCCTTGGAGTCAAGATTATCGGCCGGCTCGATTCGATGAGCACGGGCCGTATCTGGCGTCAGACAAACATAGAGCTTGACAAAACGTCGCCCAAGCAGGTGATCGTCGATGCTTCTGAAATTGAATACTGCGACGGGTCGGGTATCGGTTATTTGTTTGAATTGCGACAGCGCCTGGAAAAAGCCGGCGGGGAATTAACCATTCGCGGACTCCATGTAGAGTTTCAACAACTGCTGGATCTTTTTAAACCCTCGGAATTCGAAGAACCATCGAAAATCGAGCCTGATTCCGTCGGCTTTTTTGAAAAGATCGGACAGTCCACCTGCAAAATCTGTGAAGAAGCCCATGCGCTTGTCGAATTTGTGGGAGAGACCGGTATGGCGCTGATCAAGGCCGTGCTCAACCCAAAACAAGTGCGCTGGAAAGATGCCCTTTTAGTGGCGGAAACCGCAGGCGTGAATGCGCTGCCCGTTATTACCCTCATCGGTTTTCTGATGGGTCTGATCATGGCATTCCAGGCGGCCATCCCCATGCGCCAGTTTGGTGCGGTCATTTATGTGGCCAATCTCGTCGGGCTCTCCATGGTCAGAGAACTCGGGCCGCTCATGACCGCCATTGTTTTGGCCGGACGGTCCGGCTCTGCCTTTGCCGCAGAGCTCGGCACCATGAAAGTCAACGAGGAAATTGACGCGCTGGTCACCATGGGACTCGATCCCGTGCAGTTTTTAGTGGTGACCCGGATCCTTGCCGCGGTGATCATGACGCCGCTTCTGACCCTGTTTGCAGATCTTATCGGCGTTTTGGGAGGATCCATTGTCTTGCTTTCTTTGGGCTATTCTTTAGCCACCTATTTTAAACAGATTTTCTCCATGGTCACTTATGTTGACTTATTGGGGGGTCTTTTCAAATCGATTGTTTTCGGTCTCTTGGTCGCAGGTATCGGGTGTTTACGGGGGCTGGAAACGGAAATCGGCGCCAGCGCCGTCGGGGAATCCACCACTCGGGCGGTTGTTGGGGGAATTGTCCTGATTGTTGCCGTGGACGGTATTTTTTCGGTGGTATACTATTATTTGGGCATTTGAATGCTGATGGATCCGGTCCAAGATACGATTATCGGGGTTGAAAAAGTTTCGGCGGGCTACAAAAATACCATTGTATTGCAAAATGTTAGTTTTGAAGTCAAACGCGGCGAAATTTTTATCATTCTAGGTGAATCCGGCAGCGGGAAAACCACCCTGCTGAAACTGATGATCGGTCTGAACAAACCGCTTTCCGGCAGCATTTTCATCGAGGGACAAGACATCGTATCCGCCGAGGGTGATGAACGCCTGGCGATCCTCAAAAAATTCGGGGTCATGTATCAAAGAGGCGCTCTCTTCGGCTCCATGACACTGCTCGAAAACGTCCGGCTTCCGCTGGAGGAGTTTACCGATCTTCCGCCTGAGGCCATGGATCTCATTGCCCGGATGAAGCTGAGCCTGGTGGGACTGAAAGAATTTGGCGGTCTTTTGCCGGCTGAACTCAGCGGAGGGATGCAAAAGCGTGCCGCCATAGCAAGAGCAATGTCTCTGGATCCTCGAATACTTTTTCTGGATGAACTCTCGGCAGGGTTGGATCCCGTCACTTCAGCGGAATTGGATCACCTGGTCCTCAGCCTCGCCCACAACCTGGGCATTACGTTTGTCATCGTGACCCATGAGCTGTCGAGCATATACGCGATTGCCGACCGGGTCATCATGTTGGGCAAAGACCTCAAAGGAATCCTGGCCATAGGCTCTCCCCGGGATCTGAGGGACCACAGCGAAAATGAATATGTGCGGCGCTTTTTTAACCGGCAGGGGATATCCGATGCACTTTCGGAAAATTTTTCGTGATACACGCCTGAACTTTGAGGTAATCCAAATCATTGAATCCTTGATCGAGAAGACATATGAGTGCTCAAGCCAATTATTTTAAAATCGGATTATTTGTCGTCATCGCATCGGTCATCGGCGTGGTTTCGATCCTTGTATTGGGAGCCGGATCCTTTTTTCAGAAAAAAGTGTTGATTGAGACTTACTTTGTAGAATCGGTCCAAGGCCTGGAAGTAGGAGCGCCCCTAAAATTTCGCGGTGTTCCCGTTGGCAAAACCACGGAAATAACGCTGGTGGGAAAGGAATACCCTACCGATCGCCAATATGTCCTGATTCGTGCGGCCTTGTTCCCGGATATGTTCAGGATTACCTGCCCGCCGCCAAACGAAACTAATCTGAGTACGCAAGTCGAAAAAGGGTTACGGATCCGGCTGAGTTTCCAAGGGTTAACCGGCGCCGCTCATCTTGAGATGGACTACATGAATCCGACACGGTATCCGCCTTTGAAATTCAACTGGAAACCCAAGTATTGTTATATTCCTTCCGCGCCCAGTACCATCCAGCGCCTCAGCGTCGCCGTGAATAAAATTTTGAGGAATTTGGAAAGCTTGGATTTCAAAACCATTGCCATGAACCTCAACACCTCTCTTACGGATTTAAGCCGGACTTTGTCCCAGGCGAACCTGGGAAAGGTCAGCGGACAGGCCCAAGCCCTGCTTTCGGAACTCAGAGAAACGAACCGGCAGGTTGCCGATCTATTGAAAAATCCGAAGATAAAATCCCTTCTGCCCGACGCAGCGGCGACCATGGCGGCCGCACGTCGAATCCTGGAAGACACGGAGAAACCCATGTCGAAATTGCTCGGTGCCTTCAAAAAGGTCTCGTCCAGCCTGGAAACGCTTTCGACCCAATTGAATTCCATAACCCATGATACCACAGACAGCGCCGCTCACTTGAAAAGGATTTTGCGCCAGGTGGACAGCCTTATTTCCGATCAGCAGCCGGACATCGAAGCGGCAATCGAAAATATACGCCGTATTTCCGAAAACTTGCGGTCAATCACCGAAAATGCAAGGAAATACCCTTCCCAGGTGCTGTTCGGAGAGCCTCCGCCGCATTCGAAAACCGGAGAAAGAAAATGAAGAACAAGACGATTCCGATTTTTTTTATCGGGCATTTTTACCTGCTTTTTCTATTGACGGGATGCTTTAACATTAGCAAAAGCTACCCTGTAAAACATTTCTTTGTGCTGAGCGCATCAAGGAGTGAGAAGGTTTCTTCGCCGGCGTCAAATGCGGTTCTCAAAATTCAAAGATTTCGCGTCTCCCCTCAATTTGACGGCCAGGGATTTGTATACTATAAAGGTAATCTTCGTTATGAATCGGATTTCTATAACGAATTTTTCATTCCGCCGGGCTTGATGATGGCCGAAGAAGTCGAAAAATGGCTGTCCGGGACCGGCCTGTTTAAATATGTTATGGGCTTTTCAAGCCCGGTTGAACCGACCTTTGAGTTGTCAGGCGTGGTCAACGCCCTTTATGGAGATTACAGCGATATCGGAGCGCCTAAAGCTGTGCTGGAAATACAGTTTTTCCTCGTTCGAAATGTATCTTCCCGACCGGTTATCGTTTTTGGAAAGACATATCGCGAAGAAACGCCTATAAAAGGAAACTCTCCGGATGCTTTGGTTGCCGGATGGAATCTGGCCCTTGAACGCATCCTGATTCGATTCGAAAACAACATAAAAGACCTTGATTTAAATGAAAGAAAAACATCATGAATGAACCAACATCACCTCAAAACAACGCGGGCAGAATCCCGCTGGTCCGGGGCAGATTCCTGGTTGTTTGCGGTATTATCGCCATATTGTCCATAGGGGGACCATCGGCATCCTTTTCCGCAATAAATCGGGCGACAGCCTCCGGATCTTTTTCACATCTGGTCAAAATCGCCAATCCGTCGGTGGTCAATATCAGCGCCGTCAAAATCATCAAAGAAGAACGGGAAGCGCCGACACCCTTCGGTCCCAACGATCCCATGAAAGATTTCTTTGAACGTTACTTCGGCGGTCAGATACCCAAAAAGTATAAGCAAAAGAGTCTGGGAACCGGTTTCATCATCGACCAGAAAGGTTTTATCTTGACCAACTACCATGTGATTGAACAGACCGACGAGATCAGGGTCCGTACGGCGGATAATAAGGAATATGCCGCTCAAGTCGTCGGCAGTGACCCCATGACCGATCTGGCATTGATTCGTATTCAATCGGACAAGCCTTTTATTCCGCTTGTTCTCGGTGATTCGAACCAATTGGAAGTGGGCGACTGGGTCGTTGCCATCGGTAATCCGTTCGGTCTGGGAAATACGGTGACCGCCGGAATCGTCAGCGCCAAATACCGGCAGATCGGGGCCGGCGCTTATGATAATTTTATTCAAACCGATACCCCTATCAATCCGGGGAACAGCGGGGGCCCCCTGTTGGATACCGCCGGTGAGGTTATCGGTATCACCACGGCTATTTTTTCTCAAAGCGGCGGCAGTGTGGGCATCGGGTTCGCCATCCCCATCAATATGGTCAAAGACCTTTTGCCCCAGCTTAAAAAAGGGAAAGTGATCCGGGGATGGATCGGTGTCAGCATTCAGAAAGTAACCCCTGAGCTCAAAGACAAGTTCGACCTGCCGGATGAAAAAGGCGCCCTGGTTTCGGATGTCGTTCCAAAAGGTCCGGCCGATGAATTCGGTATCAAACGCGGGGACGTGATTGTTGCCTTTGACGGCAAACCCATCCGGGAAAGCAGAGAACTGCCGTATATTGTCGCCTCAACACCTGTGGGCAAGATGGTTTCTGTTGAGGTTGTTCGTAACTCGGAGAAAAAAGATCTTCAGCTCAAAGTCAGCGAATTGAAAGTGTCGGAAGCAGAATCGCAACAAATGCCCGAAGGCGAATCCGGTTTAGGACTGACCCTCCAGGAGGTGACTCCTGAACTTGCACAGCAATATGACTTGGCAAAAACCAGTGGTCTTGTTATTGTCAATGTTGAAAACAATTCTCCGGCAGCCGATGCCGATCTGAGAACCGGAGATATCATTCTCGAGGTCGACCGCATGCCGGTTAAAAGCATTGCGGCATTCAACCGTAAGATACACCGATATAAAAAGGGGGATACGATCCTCTTTTTGATCAATCGCGACGGTTCGACGCTTTTTCTGACACTCACGGTATCCGAATAAGCGGCTTGAACAACAATTGTTTTGACATCCGGGTTTGTTTCCCTTCGGCTGGATGAATAGGGATACCAATCTTGTGGTGATGAATTTAAAAAGAGGAGGTCTGTAGGATGAAAACATCTGTTGTCGTTTTTCTTGTTTTTCTATTTTTGTTTGTTACGGCGGCGTTTGCTGCCGATCAACAGGGAGAAGAAATTTTTAAATCAAATGGGTGCATTTTTTGTCACAAGCAAAAAACCACCTCCGGAACGATTCCTTCCCTCCCTGAATTATCAAAGGCCTATAAAGGGGAAAAAGAGCAACTTATCCGATATTTTAAAGGCGAAGCCCAACCGATTATCAAGCCGGAAAGGGCCGTCACCATGAAAAGGCAGATAGAAAAAACAAAGGCCATGTCCGATGCCGAACGGACGAATTTGGCTGATTTTATATTGAGCCATTGACATAACATCTATGAAAAAATTGCCCCTCCAGGCGCCCTTGCCTTGAGGCATATATCCCTGCCGACCCTAATAAGCCCCTCGTTCCGGGGCACATAAAGGACATCATCAGGCAAAAATGTATCACTCAAATCGAGTCAAAACTCAATGAGACGTTAGTCGTTATCGGTTCATAATTATTGGTTTTATTAAATTCAAAACAAGACTGTATTTCTCCCCACTGATTTAAATATAAAGACATACGGTGTTGCTTTTCGAATAACAAATCACCTCAATTGAATGCTTTTCGCTCAATTGAGCCACACCCAAAAGGAGTTCAAAATGTGCATTATCACCATCTCAAGAGGATCTTACAGCCATGGCAGAGAAGTTGCGGAAAAGGTGGCAAAAGAACTGGATTATCAATGCGTATCCCGGGAAATTCTCCTGGAAGCTTCCGAACAATTTCATATTCCGGAAATTAAGCTGGTTCGAGCGATTCACGATCCTTTTTCCGTGTTTAATCGATTCACTTACGGGAAGGAAAAGTACATTGCGTACCTCCATGCCGCATTATTAAAGTGCGTACAGAAGGACAATGTTGTCTATCACGGCCTGGCCGGTCATTTTTTCCTTCAGGATATTCCTCATGTTCTCAAAATTCGTGTTATTGCAGATCTGGAAGACCGGGTGAAAGAAGAAATGAAACGCGAGGGAATTTCCGACGAAGAAGCACGATATATTCTGAAAAAAGATGATGATGAGCGTCGAAGATGGGGTCTTCAGTTATACGGTCATGATACTGTGGACTCCAGTCTTTACGACCTGGTTGTACATATCAAAAGAAAAAAAGTAGAAGACGCAGTGGATCTTATATTATATGCCGCAAGAATGCCCTGCTTTCAGACAACGCCCGAATCGCAGAAGATTATCGATGATTTGACGCTGGCTGCCGAGGTAAAAGCCGCTCTGGTTAACGAATTCCCCACCTCAGAGGTTAACGCCAAAGACGGCAATGTCCATGTTACAATAGAAGTCCGATTGAGCAATCAGGCAAAAACAACAGATGCGATAAAAGCCATTGCAGCAGGGATAGATGGTGTTAAAGCGGTTGACGTATACGCGTCTCCTGTAATCGGCGTCGATTAGATGGTCTATTCCGCTCTGCGAGCCGAGGGTTCATAAATACATTTTTACCGATGAAACATCCCGATCCCTCAAAAAGTTAGGGATTTCGCTCCAATTGGAACGAAAGAACCGCGGGCGGGGGGCGACGTTCTTGAGCGCCTCCGGGCAAGAGCCGTTGCTCTTCATCCTTAATTATGATAGAAAATAAAATCGTATGTTTCGAGACCTTTGAAAAATGCCCTTTTTTGCCTGCCCGGTTAAGTCTGTATTTACGAGAAGCTATTATACCGGGGTTAAAGATCGAGGAGAATCCATCATGAAAAAAAAACCGATAATTATCGCCATATCGCTGTTTACCTTGATATTTGCCGGCTGTACCACCAGTTATCAAGTAAAGCCCTTGCCCCTCAAAGCGCCGTCGGCTTTCCCGAACATGGTGAACCTCGAGGGCTGCCAGATCGCTGCCAAGGCCTTTGCAGATCCCAAAGAGACTACGGAAGCCTTTGGATTCGATATATTGGGTGCGGGCATGCTCCCGGTCGAGGTCGTGTTCGACAATCAAGGAACACATCCTATTGAAATCGTAGGCAATCAGACATTTTTAGAAGATACAAAAGGGAACCTGTGGCCGATCTTAAGTAACAAAATCGCTTATGAGAGGGCCACCAAGTACGCCGAAACCAAGAAAATTTTTAAAGAAGGGGCCTATTCCGGCTTTTTAGGTGCTGCTGCGGGCACACTGATCGGCGGGGCCATCGGGATTATTTCCGGTTCCAACGTCGGAGAAACTGCCGGCAAAGGAGCGGCCCTGGGTGCAGCCGCAGGCGCCACCCTCGGCGGTGCCAAGGCATATGCGTCTGATGATGCCCGCCGGGAGATTATTTCCGATTTGCGCGAAAAGTCTCTCCAAAACAAACCCGTTGAACCCAAGGACCTGGCGTATGGTTTTCTTTTTTTCCCGGGAGAAGCCAAGACGGCGAAAAATCTGCGCCTCCAGATCCGGGAAACCGATACCGGCAAGGTGCATGTATTGAATATGAACTTTTAATGAAGGATCTTGAAATCCAGAACCTTTCATTGACGGCAACCGCTATACGATAAACAGCGAAAGCAGCTACCACCCGGAAAGTGGGTAGCTTGAATTTGTCCGCGCCTTATGGCGGACAAAGGTAAAAGCACGTCAGTGCTTTCAACGTTGGACCTGCATAAGGATTCATAGCCTCCGGTTTGTTGGGCAGGAATCTCTACGATCCGCCGAAAGATCCGCTTGTAATTTCTCGTCATTTTTAGGTTCAGTCACCCTGCAATCCCTTGTAATTCAATCCACATTTGATTACAGTTCGTCATCGTCGCCTGATCTATCTTTTTTTAATTATGAAATTGATAGTAATATTTGTTTAATATTCTGGAGAAAACCGAATCCACAGTGGAGGCAAGATCATGCACCTGAAAGCACAATCCCAACATTTTGACTTCAATAAAATCGTTATGACGTGGAAAACCGTCTTGTTCAATCTGTTTCTGATCATCACCGGTATCATTGTCTTTGTGATCGGGATGAACAGCATTTTGATCCCCAATAATCTTTTGGGAACCGGGGTGTCGGGTGTGGCCATCCTCATCCACTATCTGCTGCCTTCAGCGGATGTCGGCATCGTCTATTTTATACTCAATATTCCTTTGATGCTCATAGGCTGGTTCATCATCAGCAAACGATTTATGCTGTATACTATTTTTGGCATGGCATTGTTTTCCCTGGCCGCCGCCGTTCTTAAAACACCCCCGGTTCCGCTCCAAGATCCTATTTTGGTGGCGGTATTCAGCGGTATCATCTGCGGCGCAGGCTCCGGGATCGTTCTTAGGTCTTTGGGATCTGCGGGCGGCGTGGATATTTTGGCAATCTACGCCAATAAACAATTCGGTCTTCGGCCCGGGTTGACCAGTTTTTTCATAAATGCATTGGTGATCATGACGGGCGCCTATTTCTTCGGACTTCAGATAGCACTTTACAGCCTGATTTACGTTTTCACGAGCAGCAAAACCCTCGATGCGGTCCTGACGGGATTTAACCAGCGATTGTCCACAACGGTCATCTCAGATAAATATCGGGAAATTACAGATGAAATTTTCAAACAGATCAACCGGGGCGCCACTTTTTTGCAGGCGAAAGGCGCTTATACCGGCAATCCGAAGGAAGTGATTTTCACCATCACCACACTGACGGAACTCCCCAAGCTGAAAAATATCATTTTCAGTATCGACCCCAAAGCCTTTGTGGTGGTAAACAGCACCCTTGAAGTGATTGGAACACGGCACGGCACCCGGAAGGTTTACTAAATCGTGTACATCCATAAATGGCCTTTTTACCCCATCCGCCATAGGCGGACAAGTCTCACCGCCTGCCTTGTGAAATGTTTATCCCGTGGAATGCCTGGCCTATTCCTCTGGGACAATGCCTATTTC
>JBAUWG010000241.1:0-13360 GCA_049583675.1 Desulfobacterales bacterium
GTCTTATTCCCGCTGGTAGGGTTTAGCTGCGTGGCTCTGAAACTCGGTATCCTACCGGCAATTTCTCTGATGCTTTTATTGGGAATCGGTTTCATCGGTCTCGTAAAGGCAAGGCAAAAATTTAATACATAGCCGACATTTTGTAATTTAAGATGGAACGATATCCTGTCAATTTATGCCACTTTCTTTAAATTAACCGCACATACCTTATATTCCGGCGTCTTGGTAACCTGATCCAGCACGGAGTTGGTCAGACGGTTGGCGGCATTTTCCACAAAATGCATGGGTATAAACACCACTCCCGGCCTGACCCGGTCGGTGATCAAGACTTTGGTCATAATGTTGCCCCGCCGGCTGCTGGCCTTTATCTCTTCCCCGGACTGAATCTGTAACCTTCCGGCGTCCTCGGGATTGATTTCGACGAATACTTCCGGGTTCTCGTGATGAAGAGTGGCGCATCTGCGGGTCATGGTACCGGTCAGATAGTGAGTAAAGAGGGTCCCGGTGGTCAGCCAGAAGGGATATTCATCGTCCGGGGTTTCCGAGGGCGGTCGATAATCGATGATCTGAAACTGGCCACGGCCCCGGGCAAATTGATCTTTGTGCAAATATTGGGTGCCGGGGTGCTCCGGGTTGGGACAGGGCCAGCAAAGCCCTTTTTCATTCAGCCTCCCGTAGCTCATGCCCCCGTACGAAGGCGTCAAGCCGGCCATCTCATCGAATATTTCTTCTGCGGATTGGTACTTCATGGGATAATTCATTCGAGTGGAGAGTTCCTGGATGACTTCCCAGTTGGTCTTTCCGGGCACGGGCGCTATGGCCTGGCGGACCCGCTGCACCCGGCGCTCCGAGTTGGTGAACGTGCCGTCCGATTCGGCAAAGGACGCCGCCGGCAATACCACATGGGCCAAATTCGAGCTGGCGGTGGGAAAGATATCCATCACAAGGAGGAATTCAGCCGATTTTAACCCATGCTCCACCCAATTGGCGTCCGAGTAACTCATCACCGGATTGGCCCCGAAAACCACCAGTCCCTTGATCTTTCCTTCCCGGATGGCCTCTATTTGCTCGATCATGGTCAGGCCCGGGTCGGCCGACAGCTTGACCTTCCAGGCGGCCTCGAATTTCTCCAGGTTTCCGGGTGCCGTCACATACTGGTAGCCGGGAAAAACATTGGGCAAGGCGGCCATATCGCAGGCCCCTTGCACGTTGTTCTGTCCACGGATAGGATTAACGCCGGTGGAGGGGTGTCCGATATGGCCGCACAACATGGCCAGGTTCGCCAGGCTCTTGACATTATCGGTTCCGGTGGAATGCTGTGTTATGCCGAGAACATAGCAAATAGCGCTGGCTTGCGATTTTGCATACCATTCGGCCATTTTGACGATGTCTTCAACCGCAACCCCTGAGATCTCTGCAGCACGCTCCGGCGGAAATTGCTCAATTATTTCCACAAAAGCAGGAAAATCTTCGGTCCGCGCATCGATAAACGCCTGGTTGTGCCAGCTATTCTTGTAAATCACGTGCATGATGCCGTTGAGCAGCGCCACATCAGTGCCCAGGTTCTGGCGAATGTGGAGATCGGCCAGTGTGGCGATATGGGTCTTTCTGGGATCCGCCACTATGAGCTTGGCGCCGTTTTCCTTGGCGCGTATCAGGCGTTTGGCGGCAATGGGATGTGCTACGGTGGTATTTGAACCGATAACAAGAATACAATTTGCACTTTCCAATTCGACAAAGGAGTTGGTCATCGCCCCGCTCCCGAATGCAGCGGCCAGCCCGGCCACCGTCGGGGCATGTCAGAGGCGGGCGCAATGATCGATGTGGTTGTGACCGAACACGGCCCTGGCGAATTTTTGGAAAATATACGTCTCTTCGTTGGTGCATCGGGCCGAACCCACAAATGCCACGCTCTCCGGACCATAGGTGTCTTTCAGCCGCTTGAGTTCGGAAGACGCATAATCCAGCGCATAATCCCAAGTGGTTTCTTTCAAGGAATCTTCCTGGCGGATGAGCGGAGCCGTCAGGCGGTCTTTATGCTGCACGAATTCATGCACATTCCATCCTTTAATGCATAGACTTCCTTCATTGGTCGGTCCGGTTTTCGCCGGAAAGGTGCCGATGACCTTGCCGTCTATCACCTGCAGGATGAGGTTGCACCCCACGGCGCAGTAGGGACATGTTGTGAGAACAAAACGAAAATCCATCTCAGCCTCCTTTGTCGCTATTCTTTTGAAAGAATATCGGATTCAAAAAAAATATGCCTTAACATCAATCAGAACGTTTGATTCTGAAGCCATTTTCTGAAATCGGCTGCCAGTTTCCAGAATTGGGCAACTGCATTTTCCCCCTCGGGAGTCAGCCGCGCACCGCCGCCGCGCGGACCTCCTGAACTCCGGGTCACCAGTTCTTTCCCCGCCAAACGGTTCATTGTATTGACCAAAGACCATGCATGGCTGTATGCCATTTCCAAGGAGCGGGCCGCTGCCGCGATGGAGCCGCTGTCTTGAATAGATTCTAAAAGCACCACACGGCCCCAGCTCAAAAAGGTTGTGCCGTTTTTCTCTATCCAGAGGCGGCCCTTGATCTTAAGCCCTTTGGAATCAGAGCTCTGGGCCAGGCCTGTTCCCCGGCCGTGATCCGGTTTTTTACCTTTCATTGCATGAATTTAAAAATAAAAAAAATACGGTTTCTTTACGAATAACCCATAACTTCAGTTGAGCGCTATTTGCTCAATTGACGCCATTGAGATGAAACAAAAGCTAAAAGCGAATTTCAGCGCCGGCATACAAGGTCCTGCCGGCCTGGGGAAATCCGTAGGCCTGTTCGTAGTCCCGGTCGAAAACGTTATCAGCACCAACATAAACATGCAGCCGATTTTCCAAAAACGCCTGGTCCAATTTGAGGTCAACCAAGGTATAGTCGTTCAATTTTCGCTTTTGAAACGGCGCATTCTTGGAATAAAAGTACTGGTCGGCCACGTACATGACGCTGGCATAAACCGAAAGACCGAAACCGAAAATATACTGGGTCTGAAAAGTCAACTTGTTTTCAGGATTGTACTGCAATTGATCCTTTTCAGTATTGGGGGACTCGTCCTTGGTATCCAAAAACGTGTAACCGGCCCGCAATAGGAGGTTTTTAAAATACCGCGTCTCGGCCGTCAGTTCAAAACCCTGAAAACGGTATTTATCGTTGTTCTCGAATACATTTGTGACATCCGACTTTTCAACGTAGTCTCTGACATCAATATAAAATCCGGTCAGCGACACCGTGGTGTGTCCGGAAAACCGCTGCTCGATCCCCAGTTCGTAATTGTAAGATTTTTCGGGTTTTAAATTCGTATTCCCGTCGCCTTCCTCATAAAGTTGGCGGATGGACGGAAACCGGACCTTGCGGGCCGCCGAACCCCTGATGCGAGTGTTTTCAAAAATGTCATAATGAGCGCCTGCGAGAAAACCGTAATCATCTTCGCCGTCTCCGTTATCTCTGTCAAACCAGTAATGACTGTAGCCGAACACCAGGCCAAACCGGTCAAAGGGCGACACTTCGTATTCAATGGCAGCGGAATAGATCTTGACCGAACGGTCATCACTGAAACTTCGGGTGGCGTAGGTCGTACTGCCGCCGCCTCCACCGCCGCCTCCACCGCCGCCACCGCCGCCTCCTCCACCGCCGATTGGAACGTCCCGGATAACACCGCTGGACTCAAAAGCCTGTTCCTCACCGCTCAATGAGACAGTGAAAAGCCCCATGGATTTAAAATCAGCGGAAGTTTGCAGCGTGCCGCCGAAGATTTTCGTGGTGTTATTTTCTCTGAATGTGTTTTTAACGGTGGGATCGCTCATGGAGTCGTACTGGTTATTATCATACTGGTTATCATCTTCATCCAGCCGGTTGGCAAAGAGCCATCCGCGCATGCCAAAAGGCCCCGGCAGATCGCCGCTGACCGAAATCTGTCCGGAAAAGCCGTCGTAATTGTCGATTCGCTCGTACTTGGGGCTGGAAGCAAAAGGGTCTGAACTGTCGTTAATGGTAATCGGCGGTTTCCCGAATTGACCCCGGATCTTATTGGCCACCAGTCCGATTTGCCAGATGTCATTGGGCGCATACCCGACATTGGCAAATAGGTTCTTTTCTCTTTTATCACTGTTGTCTCTCAAACCGCCGTCTTCTTCTGAGGTGGGCGTGAAGTCATCGGAAAGCACGAAGCCGTCGCTGTCCAGCGCACTGCCGCTGACAAAAGCATTAAACCCGCTTTTAGCGCCGGAGACGGTGAAACTTCCCAGGTTGCGGTGCCGCTGTCCGGTTTCAGCTTTAACGGATCCCTGAAAACCCTCGGTCCCTTTTTTGGTGATGACATTGATCACCCCGCCGAGAGCGCCCTGGCCGTACAATACCGAGCTATCGCCGTAGGACACTTTGATTTTCGCGATGTTTTCCACCGGAATGATGCTCGGATCAAACTGACCGTCAAACGTGGAGTTAAAGGGGATTCCATTCAGCAGCAACAGCACGTGCCGCGACCGAAACCCTCTCATGTCGACCCGCGGAACACCGTCGGTTCCGGTGCGGATATTGACCCCGGGCAGCAGTTCCAGGGCTTTGTCCAAGGTTTGTACATGCCGGCGGGCGATATCGACAGCGCTGATTTCCCGCACCGTACCGACGGCCGCGACGCCAGCACGTTCGCCGGTAACGACGACTTCACCCAGGGTGTAAGTTGCCGTCTTATCTATTTCTGTTGCCGAAAATCCGGTTTGTTCAAAGCCTAAACATACCCCCATCACCAGACAAACCAAAACCCGAGTTAAACCTTTGTTCATCCCTCACCTCCGCCGACCCGAATTATAATCGCAGCATCACCTGACAAAATTTCGAAAAGTTTCTTAAGATCCATCTCTCGGACGCAATCCAGCAGCAAATACCCTTGAATATAATAATTGTCAATAAATTCCTAATGTTATAATTTGTTTGACGAATTTTAACGCCAAATTACCAATTATTACAGCGTTAGGGTCATTATAAGTTAATATAAGTTTTAAACGACCGGTTTAAAAATATTGACAGAAAAGATTATGAAATCTATATCTAAAAATCTCTGATCCGGCCCAATGAAATTAAACATCAAAAAAAATGAAATGATATGAAAAAATTTTTATCAACCAAAGAGGTGGCGCAATTTTTAGGGGTCAACGAAAAAATGGTGTATACGCTGGTAGCAGAAAAAGGACTGCCGGCGGCCAAAGTGACGGGAAAGTGGCTTTTCCCGCGGTATCTGGTAGAACAATGGCTGGAGAATGAAACCATCAACTATCCGAAGCCGGCGGTTTCGTTGCCCCCATACCAGGGTCTATTGATCATCACCGGAAGCAACGATATCCTTCTTGACCGGACGATTTCACTTTTTAACCGTTTGCATACCGATCATTTGGCGGTCTTTGGGAACCTGGGCAGCACGGGAGGGATTCGCGCGCTCCGGCGCAATCTATGCCATATTGCGTCGAGCCACCTGCTCCAGGAAGACGGGCGGGACTACAATTTCGGCTTTGCCGAAGAGGAACTGGAGCAGTTGCCGGCAGTGGTCAACTTCTGCAAGCGACAGCAGGGACTTTTACTGGCGAAAGGAAATCCAAAAAAGATTCGAACCATCGCCGACTTAGACAAACCGGGCATAAGGATCGTCAACCGGCCCTTGGGCACGGGAACCCGGCTCCTCTTTGATTCAGAGCTCAAGAAAGTCGGAATCATCGGGGACCGGATCAATGGGTATCAACAGGAGCTTGGACGGCACCTGGATGTGGGGCTCGAGGTGTTGTCCGGCAGGGCGGATGCCGGCCCCGGTATCCAGGCGGTGGCCGGCCTGTTGGATCTTGATTTTATCCCCTTGCGCTGGGAACGCTTTGATTTTCTCATTCTCAAGGATCGTTTTTTTGAAAAAGGCGTACAACTCTTTTTAGGGCTTTTACCGGAAGTCGCCTTTCGAGAATTGGCTCACGATCTTAACGGGTATGATATGAGTCTTTGCTCTAAGATGATTTTCCCCCAGAAATAAGTCCGGTGGATATAGAATTGACAGCGCCATCTGAAATTTGATACGATATATTAGTTTTAATAAATCTCCAATTTAACTATTAAAGGCAAGCGATGGCGCATATTCTTATTATAGATGACGACGATCAGTTTCGGACTATGGTCCGGCAGCTAATGGAGCGAAACGGACATGAGGTTAAGGAAGCTTCCGGAGGCAAAGAGGGGATCAGACTTTATCGGGAAAGTCCCACAGACATCATCATCACGGATCTTATCATGCCCGGAAAGGACGGCATCGAAACCATACAGGAGTTGAAAAAAGAATTTCCGGATATCAAAATCATCGCCGTTTCCGGAGGAGGTCGTTTAGGCCCGCAGGACTACTTGCATTTAGCCAAGATGTTAGGGGCGCGGCGAACCTTAACCAAGCCCATCAAACTGGCCGAACTGTTAAACGCCATTGAAGAACTTTTGGAATAATCCTATTTCTTCCCACCAAAAGCGTGGTCGTCATACGTCAATCCTCCAAGGCCTGTCGGCGGCCTGGCCCATTTGCCTTGGGTATGTTCCCATCGGGCTTGCCTTCGGTGTACTCGCACAAAAAGCCGGACTTTATCCATTAGAGGTTATGCTGATGTCCATTCTGGTGTATGCCGGAAGTTCTCAGTTTATTGCCGTATCCATGCTTTCCGCCGGCGCAGGGGCCGTTTCGATCATCCTTACGACCTTTGCTGTTAATTTGAGACATCTGTTGATGAGTTCGTCCCTGTCAGTATTTTTAGGCGATGCCACCCGCCGGAAACTGACTCTTTTCGCCTATGGTGTTACCGATGAAAGTTTTGCCGTCAACTATACCCGGTTCAGCCGGAAAACATGGAGCCTGGACCGGGCGCTGGTGGTGAATCACACGGCAAACCTTGCATGGATTGTCAGCAGTATCATTGGCGGTTACAGCGGCCGATTTATCCACCAAGGGACGTTCGGTATCGATTATGCTCTGACGGCAATGTTTATCTGCCTTTTGATATTTCAACTCAAAGGCCGCCTCTATGCCCTCACGGCCGTCATCGCCGGCGCTGTGGCAGTGATCTTGTCTCTGATCATTCCCGGCAGTTCATACATTATTCTGGCCTCCATCATTGCGGCCACCACTGTGCTGGGCATAAAAAAATGGGGGGCAAGATGATCCATGTAAAAGTGGTTTGGGTGATCTTCGGCATGGGTCTGGCGACCTATCTGCCGCGCTGGTTCCCGCTGGTGTTTTTGTCCCGACGCAATCTGCCGCGATGGCTGGTCGAATGGCTCGACCTGATTCCGGCAGCCATTCTTAGCGCGCTCCTTTTGCCGGAACTGGTGACCCACGGCACTCCCCGCCATATAGCGCTCTGGCAACCCGAACTCTGGGTGGCAATACCGACCTTTGTTTTTGCATTGAAAACGAAATCACTGGGCGGCACCGTCATCATCGGAATGGCCCTGTTTTGGCTGGCCAAAAGCATGACTTGAAAAACCGGTTAAAATCAATTTTTCGGCCTTTTGGGGGTAGAGAACGAGGCATTAAATGAAACTGACGATAAAAATTATGAGTTTAATTTTTTTGGGAATCATCGCGCTTCTGGCTGCCGACGGATACATTTCCATCAAGCGCGAGATAAACCTGTTTGACAATGATATGAAGCAAAACGCTTACCTGCTGGGAAACACGGTTAAGGTATTGACCCTTTACGCCTGGCATGAGTCCGGTCAAAACCGTGCTCTGGAACTGATCAAAAGAGTGGATAAAGAGGAAAATCATATGCGGATCCGCTGGGTTTGGCTGGGCAATCTTTCAGGTGGCCCTTATATGCCCCGCGTGGCCCGGAAAAAATTGACTGCGGTATTTCACGGCCAAGAAATTTCAGTGAAAAAAATAGATGATAATGGGCCCGGTCATCGGTACACGTATATACCGGTCAAAATCAGCCATGACGCGTATGGCGCTCTTGAAATTTCAGAATCGCTGGCCGAGTTGACGAGCTACATTCATAAAACAATATTGCGATCCATTATACTCGGCATCTTGATGGCATTGCTGGGGTTTATCATGCTATGGGTGTTGGGCATTAAATTAGTCGGCCGTCCGCTGGATCAAATGATGGCATTCACCCGGCAGATCGGTAAAGGAGATTTTTCGAAGCGAATGGTTGTTCGTGGACAGGATGAACTGTCCGATCTGGCGACTGCCATGAACCAAATGTGCGAACAGCTTTCCGTATCACGGGAAACGGTTTGCAAAGAGACCGAAGCGCGTATTTCAGCGCTTGAACAATTACGGCACACCGAACGTCTTGCAACGCTGGGGCGTCTCTCTTCAGGAATCGCTCATGAGTTGGGTACCCCCCTTAACGTCGTTTCAGGAAGAGCCAAGCTGATCACCAACGAAAACTTGAAAAAAGAAGATATTATTGAGTGCTCGAGAATCATTAAAGAGCAGGCGGAGCGTATGGCAAAACTTGTGCATCAACTGCTGGATTTTGCCAGGCGCCGGGCGCCCCACAAGTCATGGATCGATCTAGAACATCTATCCGCTCAAGTCCTGGAAATGCTGAAACCCGCCGCCCAAAAGCAGGACGTTTCACTTGGACTTTTAAAAAATGAAGACATCCCCCTGGTTTCCATCGACGCGTATCAGATTCAACAGGTTTTGATCAACCTGGTGATGAACGGGATTCAGGCAATGCCCGAAGGCGGACATCTGGAACTCGGAATCCATATGAAATCCTCATGCCCCCCGGCGCAAAGTTGCGACCTGGAACAAAATTTTGTGGCAATAAATATTAAAGATGAAGGAGAAGGTATTCCTGGAAACAACATCAACCATCTATTCGAGCCCTTTTTTACAACCAAAAGTGTGGGCCAGGGAACCGGGTTGGGACTTTCCATTGCCTATGGCATCATACAAGAGCATGGCGGATGGATCGATGTCAAGAGCAAGGTCGGTCAGGGGAGTTGTTTTACGATTTATATACCGCTGGAGGTGGACGAATGCGCGGAAAAATCCTGATCGTTGATGATGAGCAGCTCATGTGCGAAATGCTTGCGGACGATCTCAAACGGCACGGTTTCCAGCCGACTTGGTGCATTTCCTCTGAGAAAGCGCTTGACGTGTTGAAGACACAATCTTTTGATGTACTCCTGACAGATCTGAATCTACCGAATATGAACGGAATCGAGCTTTGTGAACGGATTGTTGCGAACAGGCCCGATACCCCGGTCATTGTCATTACCGCATTTGGGAGTATGGAGACCGCCATTGCCGCCATTCGCGCAGGCGCATACGATTTCGTTACCAAGCCCATCGATACGGAATTCCTTGTCCTTGTTCTCGACCGCGCAGTGAAACACCGCGGCCTTCAAGAAAAGGTAAGGCTTTTGGATAAAGCGCTCAAAAAATCTCATCGATTCGCTGAACTGATCGGCGAAAGTCCTGTTATGCATAAGGTGATGAACCGGCTCGAGCGTGTCGCCGATACTGAAACGTCTATTCTCATTGCAGGAGAAACCGGAACAGGAAAAGAACTTGTGGCGCAGGCCCTTCATAAACGAAGCCGTCGGCGTAAACGCCCTTTTGTTGCCGTCAATTGTGCCGCTCTGCCGGATACCCTGCTGGAAAGTGAACTCTTCGGCCACAAACGCGGCGCATTTACCGATGCAAAGACAGAACACAGAGGGTTGTTTTTACAGGCCCATGGCGGAACTCTCTTTTTTGATGAAATCGGTGATATCCCTTTGTCCCTTCAACCCAAGCTTCTTAGATCTCTGGAAGAACGCAGCGTTCGCCCCATCGGCGGCACCTCGGAAGTCGCTTTTGACGTGCGCATCATCGCAGCAACCAATCGTGATATTGAAACGGCTATTGAGGAGGGCCGATTTCGTGAAGATCTGTATTATCGCATTAATGTCATTCAGATCGATCTTCCGCCGCTTCGAGAGCGCGGAACCGACATCCTTCTTCTCGCGCGGCATTTTGTCGAACAGTTTGCCATACGTTCAAACAAACATATTACCGGGATATCCAATGCCGCCTCGGAAAAACTTCTCAATTATACATGGCCCGGAAATGTGCGCGAACTTCGGAATACCATTGAACGGGCGGTTGTATTGACCGGATATGAAAAAGTTTCTGTTGATGATCTTCCGGAAAAAATTCGTGATTATAAAGAGACCCGCTTTCTCGTTGAAAGTGACAACCCAAGCGAACTCGTTCCGATTCAGGAAGTTGAACGCCGATACGTCCTTCATGTCTTGAAAACCGTCGGAGGCAATAAGACCTTGGCCGCGAAAGTGCTGGGTTTGGATCGTAAGACCCTGTATCGCAAGCTTCAGCACTACAAGGTCCTCTGATGAATGCGGTCATCATCCCCGCTTGACATCCATTCGCCAGCCATCCACGACATATCAGAAGCGTGGCATATTGCCACGATGAAGCAAAATGCCACGCGATATGGCTTGGGCACCGAATGCATTTAAAAAAGATTGATTCCGATGGAACCAATATTGATCTGCAATTCCAATATCTTGTACGATCTTTTCAAGGAAAGCGGTGATTGATGGCCTTCTCTGGCATGCTAATTGCTGATTATTTCACATTAGAATGCCCGGTGGACAGGCATGGAGATCCGATGGGGGTCAATGAATGCGATGATGTTCCCCCGATGATTAGGCAAACGCATGTCGGTGCTTTCAACGTTTAACTTGCATCCGGGTGCAAAGCATCCGGTCTGTTCTGCAAGAATCGATGCTGTGAGATGCCATCGAAACTCACAGGAGACGGATATGGTCGAAGAAGAACACTGCACGCAATATTCAGCAAACGATTCCCCACAGCATTCTTTTTATCCGCATTCTCCATTGAGGATACTTCTTTCAGAAGATGATCTTGAAATGAGAAGGATGCTCGCATGGTATTTGCAAAAAAAGGGATGTGACGTGATTACGGCCAAAAATGGCGATGATCTTATGAAGCATCTTGGATTTCCGGGGCCTTTGGAATATTTCCACGGATTTGACTTGATCATATCAGACATTCGAATGCCGGGCGTCACAGGGCTTCAAGTTCTTGAAGCCACAAAGCAATTCGATGGTTTTCCGCCAATGATTTTAATTACGGCTTTTCCGGATAAAGAAACCCTTGATCTGGCCAACAACTTGGGAGCTGCGGCATTACTTACTAAACCTTTCGACATGGATGACCTCCTAACCATTATCAGTCAAATTTACCCTCTAGGACTGATTTCCGAAAAACCGCAGCTTCCAATATCCGAGCAAAAACCCGTTACCGTCAGATTTCCGCTGGAATTATGTTTTCGTCATGATATCGAAGCAGAACCGATCAAAGATTTTGTCTGCCACATGGCCGCCAAACTGAACCGGTTCAACCATCATATCAAGCACTGCAGAGTGGTGCTCGATCAGTCAGGGTCCCACCATCAAAGAAACCGTCTGTATTATTTAACGATAACCATTGATGTACCGGGTAAAACCATCACTGTAAAACACGATTCAGAAACGGGATCAGGCTTCGAAAACCTGTATCTTTCCATAGACTTTGCTTTTTCAGCGGCAATTCGCCGATTAAAACGGTATCTTGGAAAGCATTACTGTGCGAAGAGACGATAACAGGTTCAGAATGACCTCATATCGCAGCGCCCCCCTCCCCTTATCAAAGATTGAAAATTGACGATTGATGATCTATAGTATGCCTCAGTCGGTAAGCCAACGGTTTTGCCGGTACTTAAACGAATACGCTCATTCTTTTCATTTATAAAAAGGGTCGATAAGGAGAATTTTGATGAATGATCCCATGTGTACACGCAACAGAACAACAACAAATGCTTTTGTGACGATCGTGCTGGCAACTGCCTTGATCTTAGCGATTTCAATGTCCCAACCGGCTGTCAATGCCTGGGCCGTGCCACAGGACCGGTTAACAATTCCCGAAAGCTTCAGCACACTTGCCGAAACCATCAGTCCCGCAGTGGTCAATATCAGCACCGTAAAAACCATCAAAGGCGGCGGACCCGTGTTCCGCCATTTTTATCAAGGCCCGCAGGGGGATCAAGATCCTTTCAAGGATTTTTACGATAAATTTTTCGGAAATGAACAGCAGCGGGAGTACAAGCAGCGAAGCCTGGGGTCCGGATTCATCATCGATAAAGACGGCTATATCGCAACGAACAATCATGTGATCGCCGGCGCGGATGAAATCAAGGTTAAATTGAATTCCGGAAAAGAATATGACGCCAAAATCATCGGTCGGGATCCCAGCACGGATATTGCGCTGATCAAAATAAAGGCCGACAAAAATTATTCCATCGCGACCTTCGGCGACTCCGACTCTCTTAAAGTCGGACAGTGGGTGGTGGCCATCGGCAGTCCTTTCGGTCTGGAGCATACCGTAACCGCGGGAATTGTCAGTGCCAAAGGCCGGGTCATCGGCTCAGGTCCTTATGATGATTTTATTCAGACCGATGCATCCATCAATCCGGGCAACAGCGGCGGTCCGCTGATCAATATGAAAGGCCAGGTGGTTGGAATCAATACAGCCATCATCGCGGGCGGAAACGGGATCGGATTTGCCATTCCCGTTAATATGGCAAAAGGGGTCATCCAGCAGCTTAAAAAAGAAGGAAAAGTGACCCGGGGATGGCTCGGAGTCGGCATTCAGGATATTTCCGATGAAATGGCCGAATACTACGGAATTAAAAGCAAAGAAGGGGTGCTGGTATCTCAGGTTTTCCCGGGCGATCCCGCGGATAAGGCCGGGATCCGGACAAAAGATATTATTATTGCGGTCAACGGCAAAAAAATAGAAACCGGCCGGGAATTGACCCGCATCATTGCCGCTTTCCATGTCGGCGAAATGGTCAAAATATCGGTATTGCGCGACGGCAAGGAGAAAACCTATAATGTTAAAATTGCCAAAAGACAGGAAGAGCGGCTGGCTGCCGGCGGTATTCCCCATAAAGAACCGGAAGCCTTCGGCATACGGGTATCAAACCTGACGCCGGAAATCGCTCGTAAATTCGATATACGGGAAACCAAAGGCATCGTAGTAACAAATGTTCAATCCGGCAGCCAGGGGGATGACGAAGGTATTCAGCCCGGCGACATTATCAAGGAGATCAATCACCGATCCATTAATACGGTGGATGATTACAAAGATGCGACGCTAAAGGCGAAAAAAGGCGGCGCCGTAATAATGCTGATCAAACGGGCCAATTCAGGATTTTTTGTGATTAAATTGAAAAATAAATGAAAGGAAACACCATGATCCATGTTGAAAATC
>JBAUWG010000242.1:0-14111 GCA_049583675.1 Desulfobacterales bacterium
TTTATGGATGGACACTAAACTAAATAGTCGTCTATACCGGCGAGTGCCGGCGATGTCAACTTGTAATTTCAAGCGCCCAGGTCAGGTCGTCTGATATGCCTCATAATATTTTAACACTTTGTCGATATATATCTGAGTGGCTTTAAAAGGCGGGATTCCGCCATATTTTTGCCAGCAACATTTTAATCAGATCAAAATCAGAAGGTTCTGGAGGTAGCCGTATGCCCCCAATTTCATTGCGCGTACGGCATCTTCCACAGCGCCATATCCCGTAATGGCGATGACGAAAATATCCGGATATTGTTCACGAATTTTTTCAGCAGCGTCAAACCATCCATTTCCGGCATTTTGCTATCGGTGAGAACGACATCCACAGGCGTCGTCTGAAGCAATTGGAACTCGAATTCGCCCCCCTTTTTTAAATATAAAGATTCTAAAATACCTCCCATGGGAATAAAAGAGTTGAAAAATTGTTAAAAACAGGCTTTACATTTTCCTGCCCGACTTATTGACGATGCCAATCAATGCTTATATTATATTAAACCGTATTCAGGAGAGACAATGGCGGACAACGTGAACATTCCGGATGAGCTTATGGGAACCTTCAAACGCCTGATGCATCAGGTCCCCGAAAAATTAAGAAGCGACAGCCATACTCAACAAGTCATTCAGCTCTATTTAAAACTGGGGGGCGAGAAACTGGCAAGGCAATATGTCGAGGTCGTCAAGTTGAATGTTCGTGAAGAGGAACGTCAACATGTCGATGAAACTGAAAATCCGGAGGATTCCGATACGGATGATGAGTATTCTGATTATGATTCCTGAGTATTTCTGAAAATTATATTTTCATTTTAATAATGGAGGCCGTCTATGAAAGATGATGAAAATATCGATGTTAACATGCCCGATGATCTAAAAAAATGCGTTGAATTTCACGGGCATCTTTGCCCGGGGCTTGTATATGGCTACCTTGTTGCCGAAGCGGCGAAGAATCTTCTTGAACTCAAACGATCGAGGGATGAAGAGGTCGTCGCCGTCAGTGAAAATGATTCCTGTGCGGTGGACGCATTACAAGTGCTTCTGGGGACTTCCGTTGGCAAGGGAAACCTTATTTTAAAGGATTATGGGAAAAATGCCTATACTGTTTTGAATCGGAAAAGCAAAACAGCTTACCGGTTTTCTCGAAAAAAAACGTATCGATATGACGGTGAATCTCAAGATGAATTTGTTCGACTCGACGCAGCCATTTCTTCGGGAACGGCAACGGAAGCCGAGAAACGTCGACATAAGATGCTGAAGTCGCAGGACCTTCTCAGAAAACCATTTGATGATGTCTATTTTACGGAAAAAACCGATTGTGCGATGCCGCCCTATGCCCCGCTGGCGCGCTCGGAAGCCTGTGCAAAATGCGGTGAGATGACCATGTCGACGAAAATGGTTCAGGCTGAAAACGGCCAGTATGTGTGTATACCGTGTGCGTCTTGAATTCGAGCCCCGGTTTAATATTAAATGCGGATTTAACAGGGCGAGCAAAAATGAGCACTGGTCAAAGATCTCGGGGTTGATTTCAATGATTTTGCATAAAAAAGGGCGACACAAAAGCTGTGTCGCCCTTGAAACAGATCCGAATTTATACTTAACCGCAAGTGCTTGTGGATCCGCAGCTTGAACAACCGGATCCGAAATCGATCGCACAATCTAGTTTAAATCCGATTTCTGAAAAATCGACGGTAATTGGTGTTGCTTTCTGCATGAAATCCTTGTCGACAATATATTGAAACCCTTCAATATCAAAGACATCATCCGTGACTTTTGGCTCATCCAGAGCCATGGCAAGAGACGGACCGCCTCATCCGCCTGAATTTAAAAAAATCCGGATGGGCGAGACCTCTTTTCCTTTGAAATATTCGGCAATCTGCTTCGTCGCCGCTTCTGTGACTTCAACCATTATCTTTCTCCTTTTTTTCGTAAAAATCAGCCTGTTTGACCGGAATTAAAATTTGTATTAAAATAGTGTCGTTCATTTGATTTGTCAACTGAAACCGTCTTAAAATTAGATTTTTGCGGGGATGGCCGGGCGGACTTTTTTTGTTGAACTTATGGAGGATGAGATGGTAAAAAATAGTTGGTTCGTCCTGTCAAACACGTGCATGTGGTCGCTAAACTGAGCCTTCCAAATTTTAAAATGGGATAAAATTTATTTTATTTCTAATGAATTATCACAATTTAGATGATATTCATTTATCAGGATCCGGGTTGGAAACGATAAGAAAAATTATTCGCGTCGATCGCAGAGAGATCAGTTTTCTAAAATTTATTTTAGAGGCGTATGACGGTATCGCTACCATAACCACCATCGACGCCCGTCAAGGGGTCGTACTGCTTCGAATCGCTCCCGGATGCGAAAAAGAGGTTGAAGCCCTATTGCGGGACCTTGGAAAAGATATCCTGATTGACGTCTTTGATAGCCCCCGAGACACGATGATTGACGAATGTAACTAAAAAAATATGAAAACCAAATACTTATATATGAATACCATCGGCTGTCAGATGAATGTTTACGACTCCGAGCAAATTGCAAAAGGGCTCAAGCGCTTGCACTACGAGGTAACCGCGTCTTTGGAGAAGGCGGATCTTATTATCGTCAATACGTGTGCCATCAGGGAAAAGGCGGAACAGAAAGTTTTCAGCTTCTTAGGACGCCTGGCCGGGTTGAAGAGAAAAAGACCGGATCTGGTCATCGGCGTGGGCGGATGCGTGGCGCAACAGGAAGGTGCAAAGATCTTGGAACGCCTGCCCCATCTTGATCTCGTTTTCGGGACACATGCGATTAACCGCCTGCCCGCTGCCGTACAGACCATCGTATCCAAGAAATGTCGTATTGTGGACATCCAAATGGCCGATGGGATTAAAGAGCCGGATTTTGTTGCAAACGGGTGTGAGGCCAAGCACGTTACCCGTTTTGTGACGATCATGCAGGGGTGCGATAACTATTGCACATACTGCGTAGTCCCTTATGTCAGAGGCAGAGAATCCAGCCGGCGTCCGGAAAATATTGTTCGCGAAATCCGACGGCTTGTTGAATCCGGCGTAAGAGAGGTTACGTTGCTGGGTCAGAATGTCAACAGTTACGGAAAAAAAGAAAACCTTTGCACCTTTGTCGAGCTCCTGCGGCGCATTAACGACATTGACGCTCTTTTGAGAATCCGGTTTACCACATCGCATCCTAAAGATCTTTCACAGGAACTCATCCTTGCCTTCAATGAGCTTGATAAACTGTGCCGTCATATTCATTTACCCATTCAGTCAGGATCAAACCGGATATTAAAGATGATGAACCGGAAATATACCCGGGAGATATACCTTGAAAAAATCGATAAGCTGCGTAATATATGTCCTAGGATCGCTATCACGACGGATATTATCGTCGGTTTTCCCGGAGAGACAAGGACAGATTTTAAAGAGACGCTCGAATTGATGAAGACCGTCGAATTTGACGCTCTATTTGCGTTTCAATATTCCGATCGCCCAAACGCGGCGGCGGTTCGATTGTCGGGAAAGATATCGGAAGAAGAAAAGAAAGAAAGATTACAACAAGTTCTGGATTTACAGGATTATTTTACAACCCGAAAAAACAAGGCTTTGATAGGTTCGATACAAACGGTTCTTGTGGAAGGTTTAAGCAAAAAACAGAATCGGGTCAATCATTCGGACAAAAGTCAACGTCTCCAGTGGACAGGTCGGACATCAACCAACAAAATTGTAAATTTTTTCAAAAATGATGATGAGCATGTCAGCGATGAAGATATGATGGGCCGATTGGTTAATGTTAACATATTAAAAACATTTTCCCATTCACTCTGGGGCAAAACAGACAGCAAAGAACCAACCGATGTTGGTTTGAGAGGAGAAAAGAGTTATGTTACATGAAGTCAACATAGCGAGTATGGCCATAGATCCAACATCAAACACCCCGATCATTATTTTAAAGTCCGTAAAAGGGGATCAAGCGGTTCCGATATGGATCGGCTTGCTTGAGGCGACATCCATTGCTTCGGCACTCAGGGATATCAAGTTCGACCGTCCCATGACCCATGATCTTTTCAAAAATTTTATCGACAATCTTAAGATGGCGGTATCGAAGGTTGAAGTGTGTGATCTAAAGGATAATACGTTCTATGCCAGAATATATTTTGTATCCGAAGAGAAAAGTTTCGATATGGATGCCCGTCCCAGTGATGCCATTGCCATTGCCCTTCGATTTGGCGCGCCGATTTTTGTTGATGATAAAATATTTGAGAGTTCTCAATTGGCTGAAGGTGACTACGAGGTGTTAAACAAAAGCGAAGAAGGTAAAAAATGGGCGGAATACCTCGAAAACCTTTCTCCCGAGGATTTCGGTAAATACAAAGTGTAGCATCCCCTGCAACCGTCAAATCGCGAATTCTCCGTTTTCATAGATGGTCGTCTTTTTGCCGGAGGCAAGATGGGCCACCACCCGTTTTTTTTCCGTATTGACGAGGTCCCAGTGGAGGGCTGAATCATTGAATCCGAGGCGTTTCTTTTTTTCCCCGGTCAATTCTTTTGGGTTCCCATTATAGGTATCGGCATACGAAGCACCCAGCGCCAGGTGACAGTTTCCGTTTTTCCCGCCGAAGTTTTCGTCAAAGAGCGTGTTTGCCATGAACCGGTTGATTCTTGAGAACCTTTTGTCCGTCAAGGAGAATTCACCTACCTTATTCGCCCCGTTATCCATGGAGAGCTGCCGAGTGATAAAATTTTTTCCTTGTTGCGCTTGGACATCCACCACGGCGCCTTTTTTAAATTCAAGCCTGACGCCTTTCACATAATTGCCGTTTCGAAATGACGGCTGATTCGAGAAGTATATCCCTTTTGTGCCTCTCCAATCCGGTGACAGGAATATTTCAAAGCTCGGGATGTTATGACCCGAGATACCCACCCATTTGCGTTTTTCCCCCGGCGTTATAATAAGATCCACATGTTCTGATTCAATGTGGTAAAAATTCACTTTCATGCTGGTGAGCCGTTTTTTAATGGATGCCGCTTGGCGATAAATTTGCTGCCAATGAGAAACCGGTGAATTTCTGTCCAGAAAGCATGCATTGATGATTTGGGCTGCATATGCTTTCATGGAAAGCTTGGCATGTCTTGCCAGTTCTTTGGTGGGAAAAGTGCAAAGCGTCCATCCGAAATCACCGGCCTGATCCCGGACGTCAAGAATGTCGCGCAATTGTTTTCGGGCAACGGCGGCTTTGCCGATCTTTTTGGGGTCGATATGGCTCAGATGGGTGATGGATTCGGGAGCATGCAAAAAGATTCCGCCGTTCAGCCGGTTTAAAAGTTCTTTTTCTCCCGGCGGCTGAAAGATGATCTGCGTGTTGTTTGCGCATTCAAAAAAACGTTGCTCCATGGTTGCGGTGAGGTTTGCGCGCTGGACCGGATGAATTCCCATATCTAAAAGTTTTGCATAAACAATCTCAGCCAACCGGACGGCAGGCATATCATAACGAATCAGCACCACATCGTTTTTTTTAAATGTCTTGGTTCTGGCGGTTTTAAGCCCCCACAACAATGTGTCCGCATACCGATCCAGGTGTTTGTCGGTGAACATGCCTTGTTCTCCCAATTAATTATGGATGATTGTCTTTCAAAAAAAGCCGGTGGTACTCTGCATCATTGAGGTGTATTTTAAGAAGCCGCGTCAGCAGTGAAAAGATTTCTTCCAGTTCTTCATCGGTCAGTCGCTCCGCCAACGCTTTCATCAGCGTGTCGTCGGAAAATTTTTGAAGGTAATAGATAATCGTATTTTCGTCGGTTTTTCGATCGAACCCAATACCCACGAACCCATTGTAGGTTTCGACATGCCGATGTGTGTGGTTGGCCATTTTTTGCTCCCAAAAAACATGTATCCCGAAATCATGCTTCAGTTGAGCAAAAAATGCTCAATTGAAATTAAAAAAAACCAATAACCATTAACGGATAACGAATATCGTCTGATCGAGTTTTGACTCGATTAGAGCCATACATAAATTACGAAATACTCTCATAAAAAGTTCAGGGATAATAATACTTCACAATCGCCTCACACAATTTCGGTATCGTGTATGCTTCCGCGACGATATGAACGTCAAACCCCAGATTTCGGGCAGTATCGGCTGTGATGGGGCCGATGCTTGCGACGGTAATCCCCTGCATCAAGCGATCCAGCCCTTCGGACGGAAGCAGGGCGCGGAAGTTTTTTACAGTGGACGAGCTGGTAAATGTAATCATATCGATGGTTCGCTCTTTGAGTCGTTTAAGAATAACATCGGCATTGTCTTTAAGCGCGTTGGTGACATATGCTTCAACATCGTCAACAAGAGCGCCCATTTGGGCCAGTTCCACAGTCAGAACCTGCCGCGCTTCCCTTGCCCGCGGCAGCAGTATTTTTTCCCCGGTAATATTTTCACTGGCAAATGCCCGAACCATTGATTCGGCCCTGTAACTTTCGGGGACAATATCGCTTTTAAATCCGAAATCGAAAAGTCTTTTGGCCGTTGCCGGACCGATGGCCGCTGTTCGGAGATGATGCAGATCCCGAACGTCCTTGTTTTTTTCAAAAAGCCTGTTAAAGAAGAAATTAACACCGTTGACGCTGGTAAACATCAGCCAGTCATAAGAAGCAAGGTTGTCGAGGGCCTTGTCCAGCGGTTTCACATCATCAGTTGGAACCACCTTGATGGTGGGGCATTCCAGGCATTCCGCCCCCAGATCGGAAAGGCGTTTGACCAGTTCGCCGGCCTGCTCTCTGGATCGGGTAACCACGATACGCCGTCCCATCAACGGGCGATTCTCGAACCATTTGATTTTTTCTCTGAGTCCGACGACATGGCCGACAATCAGCACGGCAGGCGGTTTGAGATCGGCGGCATTTTTGCGTTCAACAATATTATCCAGTGTTCCGGTAACCGTGACTTGTTTGGCAGTGGTCCCCCAGCGTACAAGGGCCGCGGGAGTATCCGGGCGCATGCCGTGGCTCATGAGACGCTCGGTGATTTGAGACAAATTCTTGACCCCCATTAGAAAAACAATGGTCCCGATGCCTTTGGCAAGAGATGCCCAGTCGATATTTGATTTGTTTTTTGTGGGATCTTCATGGCCGGTGACAAAAGCGACCGAAGATGCGAATTTTCGATGCGTCAGCGGAATTCCGGCATAAGCCGGCGCTGCGATGGCCGATGAGACGCCGGGTACGATTTCAAAAGGTATTCCGGCCCGGATCAGTACTTCCGCTTCTTCCCCTCCGCGGCCGAATATAAACGGATCGCCCCCTTTGAGGCGGATCACCGTCGATCCGGTTTCGGCTTTTTCAACGATAAGGGCATTGATGGTTTCCTGGGAAAACGTATGATCGCTTCCTTTTTTTCCGACATAGATGATCTCTGAATTTTTCGGAGCATGCTTTAACAACACTTCGGATGCAAGAAAATCATAGATGATAACGTCCGCCTGTTTGATACATTCCAATCCCTTAACGGTAATCAGCCCCGGATCACCGGGGCCGGCTCCTACAAGAAAAACTTTACCTTTCATGGTTTAGGTTCAGATCTGCTTTAAGATTATCGATGATTGTTTTTGCCCCCATTGAAATCAAGCGTTCGGCAAGTTCCGCACCAATCATGCCGGATGCGTTTTCAGGTCCCTGCAGGGTTTGTTTAATGAGGGTTTTGCCGTCAACAGCAGCCACAAGGCCGGAAAGCGTAAATATGTCTTTATCGATCCTTCCGTAGGCGGCGATAGGTACCTGACAGCCGCCTTCAAGACGATTCGAAAATGCACGCTCTCCCCTAATCACCGCCCGTGTTTTCGGATCTTCAAGGCCAGCGACAACAGGACCGGTCAGGGAGTCGTTTTGTCTGATTTCAATACAAAGCGCGCCCTGTCCGACGGCAGGGAGCATGATGTTTTCATCCAGATATTCGGTTGTTTTATTTTCAAATCCCAACCGCCTGATGCCGGCGGCTGCGAGGATGATGGCATCAAGGTTTTCGGTTTCGAGTTTTTTAAGGCGCGTATCGATATTCCCTCTCAACGGCGCAACGACCAGATCCGGTCTGGCAAAAAGAAGCTGCGCTTTACGACGGAGACTGCCGGTGCCGATCCTCGCGCCGGAAGGCAATTGGGAAAAGCGCCGGTTGTTTTTGGAAATCAGAACATCTTGGGGGGCTTCCCTTGGAGGGATTGCGCCGATGCACAGCCCTTGGGGTATCTGTGCCGGCATATCCTTCATACTGTGTACGGCAAGGTCAATCTTTTCGTTTAAAAGCGCATCTTCGATTTCCTTGACAAAGAGTCCTTTGCCGCCCACTTTGGCAAGGGGCACATCGAGAATTTTGTCTCCGGTTGTCTTTATGATAACCAGCTCAATAGAAAGGGAAGGATCTTGGACCTCGAGGGCTGTTTTGACCCAGTTTGCCTGCCACAGGGCGAGCTGGCTTCCCCGGGTTCCTATTTTAAACGTTCTTTTCATCAATGGCCGCAGCTTTTGCAACTAGTTGCGGCACATCCGCTGCACGATGACGCACCGGCGGCAGCCTTTACGGTTTGCCCATGCCCGCCCTTGCTGTAAAAGGTAGAGGCTGACATGAGCTTTTTGACCTTCTTGCTGTTGCACGACGGACAATCCGGGCGTTCGTTTTTGAAAACCAGGCATTCAAAATCTTTTTTGCAGTGATGACAATGGTACTCGTAAATCGGCATAAATAGTTGCTCCTTACTTTAATGTTTTGGAATCTCTACGAGATATTAAAGATATTAACCTTTATCGCTTACATGCTATTTGCGCGCAACTGCGCGCAACATGGAATGATGGAAAATTGGGTTTTAAAGACGGAAAAGCCTTTTTATCAAAACGATAAAATACCTTTAAACCCATTATTCCAACATTCCCTCCGGGGCGTAAGCCCTATGGACCGGAGGCCAATCGTGAGCGAAGCGAACACTATCATAGATCATTTGCAGGGTTAAATCAATTACCCGATCTCTTCGATTATCCCGGCGGCGATGAGCGGCAGCATAATTTCGTGGTGTCCGGTCAAATGAAATCCTTGGCCGCCGCCGGCGGTGGGCCGGCATACGACATTGGTCATGGGTCGGTAGTGCCGGATGAAATCCATATTCACCGTGGTGAAATGATGCAAGCGATGCCCTAAATTCCGAGCCAGTGTTACAGCTTTCAGGAACACCTCCGGCAGTATGACGGCAGATCCGATATTGAAATAAACGCCGCCTTCAAGCGTACTGACCACGGATGCGAAAATGCGAAAATCCCTGTGAGTCGCTTCACCGGTTGCTTTTGCATCAAATCCGGGATGCATGTGAATAATATCGGTTCCAAATGCCACATGCACGGTAACGGGAATGCCGATCCGGGCGCCTGCCGCAAGGATGCTGTGCTGTAAATACGGGAGTTTTTTTTCGATCATTACGGCGCCGATGGTTTTGCCGAGCCCTTGATTTGTTTTTCCGGCGCACCCAATGGCATCGCATAAAAAAGCACCGGTTTCATGAGCCATGCCAAAAGCCCCGTCACCCAGAGATGCGGAGACATCTTCCGAAGTGACCCCTGCCATGGCCAGTTCAAGATCGTGAATAATGCCGGCCCCGTTCATGGCAACGGCGGTGATCACTTGCCGCTCCATGAGGTCGACAATAATGGGCGTCAGCCCCACTTTAATCACATGGGCTCCCATGGCAAAAACAATGCTCTTTTTCTGCCGGAAAGCGTCGGCCGAAGATGAGATGACGGTTCTGATCTGATTTCCGGCCAGTATATCCGGAAGCGTTTTAAGAAAGTCTTTAAAGCCGGCTCCTTTTTGCCATACCCGTGCAAAGTCGCCTGCAGACACCTTGCTTTTTCGCGCGGACAGTGGGTAGGTTTTGATTTGACTCAAGTCTATGGGTTCGAATTTTTGTGGCATAATGTTGACTAAAATTTTTCCGGAAACAACGTCCGGTCCACCAGGTCGCACAAAATATGGCCCAATGTAATATGGGTTTCCTGAATTCTTGCGGTGATATCCGATTGAACGGAAAAAACAAGATCCGCACACATGGCCAACTCCCCGCCGCGACCCGTGAGCCCGACGGTATATATCCCGATATCTTTTGCGGTATGAACGGCATTGATCACATTTCTGGAATTTCCGCTGGTGCTGATGCCGATGGCCACATCGTCCTTTCTGCCCAGTGCCGCCACCTGCTTGGAAAAAATGTCGTCAAAATGGTAATCATTTCCGATGCTGGTGATGATGGAGGCGTCGGTGGTCAACGCCAGAGCGGCCATGGGCGGCCGTTCGATCTGAAACCGGTTGACAAATTCGGCGGCAATATGCTGCGCATCCGCAGCGCTTCCCCCATTTCCGAAGATCAGGATTTTGTGCCCCGAAGCCAAACACATCGAGAGCATATCCGCTCCCTCAATCATTGAATCGAGGTTTTCGCTGACAAACCGGTGTTTAACATTGATGCTGTCTTCGAGTATACTCAGAATGATGTTTTTCATGCTCAACCACTATTTAAATTAATGATGTCCTGCTCCCCGTACGCTCTTTACTCTTTTCACTTTTCTAATTTCCAGCCCTCGATCCTCTCTCCTCTTTTCTATTTCCTGTTTTCTATGTTCGCTACCCCGCGTCCTTCATCAACTTTTTAATTTTTTTTATCGAATCCTTAGAATTATAGCCCAGCTTATGCGCTTTTTCAAACTGGGCCAGGGCATCTTCAAGCTGGTTTCTTTTAAGGTAAAGGCTGCCGAGCCGGTGTCGAAAAAGGCCGGTTTCAGGAGAAATATCGACACTCTGCTGGCAAAAAATGGTTGTAATTTCAGGGTTCTCACCAAGCAGATCAAACAGGTAGCCAAGGGCTGACAGCGATTGGGCGTCATTCGGGTTTTGTCGAATGGCTTTCTTATAGGCAAAAATGGCTTCATCGGTCATATTCAGGGCACTGCAGCATTCACCCAAAGCCCGCAAAGCCGGCCCTGATTCCGCATCCAGTGCTACGGCTTTTTCGAGGTATTCTTTTGCGGCCTTTGGATTTTTCAAGGTCAGATAGACCTTTCCGATTTGAAAAGCAACTTCAAAAATATCATCCTCTTTATTCCGGTCCGCTTCCAAGAAGTATTCCAGCGCTTTTTGGGGTTTTCCGGTCAACATGTTGACCAATCCGATATTGTACAGGACCATGACCTCATCCGGGTTAAGCTTGAGCGCTTGATTAAATTCTTTCAAGGCTTTTGCGTAATCCCCCAAAATACCATAACAAACCCCCAGGCTGTTGCGGATGTTGACGTCCGACGGATCGAGCAGGATGGCTGTCTTGTATTCTTTGACGGCGCCGTCGATGTCTCCATGCTGATACAGATTGTCGCCGCTGATATTTAAACTGACGGCATCGAAGGCAACGATACTGGCAGGCCCGAAAAATGCGGCGTGATCCAGTGCTTTTACGGCATTATCAAGGATCTCTTCTTTTTTGAAGCTGAGCGTCGGATAGGACGCCATACCCATGGAAACCGTTCCCTGGTTCGATTCCGTTAGGCTGTCTTTTATTTTTTGGGCAAGTTTCAAGGGCGTTGTTTGATTTTTCGCCGTGAAAAAGCAGCCAAACATTCCCGGGTCCAGCCGTCCCCATATTGCATCTTCATGCCGGCACAGTACGTCAATAATTTTAGCCACATTGAGCCATTGATCAATATTGCCGTCATCTTCTGTTTCATCGCCGATATCGCTTATCTTGTCGATTTTAATGACGATAGCGTCAAATTTTTCTAAAGATTTAAGCCGGACTGCGGCGTTTTCGACAAAATCCTTCCCGGCCAAAAGGTCCGGAAATATTTTTCGAATCTTTTCCGATCCCGGCGGAGAAATAGGTTGGGCTGTCCCTTTATCGGGCATCGCGTCTGTTTTATAAAGAAGAAATTCTTTGCCGGAAGGGCGGCGGTGAAATAAATCCGTCTTTTGGTGTGTCATGAACGAGCCTTTTTGAGTATCTGTTTAACCGCATTTTCAACAAGCTGCAGCTCATCGTCGAGGATGGTCCTTAAGTCCATGATAAAAAGATCATCTTCGATTCTTCCGATGACAGGGCATTCATTGTTTCGCATCTGTATTTCAAGCGCATTGGCGGAAACTCCCTCGACTTTAACCCCTATGCCTTTGCTGGGAAGCGTTAAAAGCGGCAATGAACCGCCGCCCGGTCGTGAAAAGATGTTGATTAGATCGATGGATAACCTGGCATCGCCGATATTTTTGAGGGCCTCGAAAAGCGCCCTGCCCTTCGATGCGATGCGGTCCAAGGGAAGTGTCATCATGCGCAGTGTGGGAATCGCATCCATTGCCGTGTCGATGTTTCGGTAATGCCGCAATGTGCTTTCAAGGGCGGCAAGGGTGAGTTTGTCGATACGGAGCGCTCTGTTAAGGGGGTTTTTCTTAATTTTTTCAATGACATCTTTTTTCCCGACAATAATGCCTGCCTGGGGACCGCCGAGGAGCTTGTCACCGCTGAAGGTTACAATGTCTGCGCCGGCTTTCACGGACTCCTGAACCATGGGTTCTTTCAGCAGACCGTATTTTGAAAAATCGACGAAGGTGCCGCTGCCGAGATCTTCCATCACCGGAATCTTGAACTTTGTCCCCAGATCCACCAGGGTTTCAAGAGAAACCTCTGCGGTAAATCCGATCACGCTGTAATTGCTGGTATGGACTTTTAAAAGAAGACCGGTGTCGTGCTCGATGGCATTTTCGTAATCCCTGAGATGGGTACGGTTTGTGGTGCCGACTTCCTTTAAAATTCCCCCGCTCTTGGCCATGACATCGGGGATCCTGAATGATCCGCCGATTTCCACGAGTTCTCCCCTTGAAACAATCACTTTTCTGCCTTTGGCGATGGTTTCTAGAGACAAAAAAACAGCGCCCGCATTATTGTTGACCACCATGGCCGATTCAGCGCCGCTGAGCTCACAGAGGATATCTTCGACAATGGTATATCTGGACCCCCGGGCGCCTTTGGACAGATCGAATTCCAAATTGGAATATCTGCCGGCAATGGTTGAGAGATTTTCAATGGCATTATCGGCGAGCAACGAGCGTCCGAGGTTGGTGTGGATAACGATGCCTGTGGCATTGACAATACGGATCAAATTCGGCGCCATGGTTTTATGAACACGGTTTTTGACGGCAGCGAGGACGGCAACATCGGAAAGCTCGGTTTCCGTGATCTTCTGCTGATCATCCAAAATAACCTCCCGGAGTCGTTCAACAACAAAACGGATCGAACGGACCAGTACGGATTTCGGTATCTTGTCAAAATCAATATCCGACTTTGCCGCCTCAAGAATAGAATCCACTCCCGGGAGCATTCGCAAAAGGGTTTGTTGATTTTCAGTGATGGTCATTTTTTCACCCAATATTGCGTCAGATGGCATAACTGAATTTAGAATCCAAGCGCCAACCAGGCCCAGAGGCAAACAGCCTCGACAATCGGCTGATTGATGCAAAATAGACCCATAGCATTTTAACATTCGTTATTTCAATAGATTTATTATAAGTGTGAAATACTTGTTGTAAAATTTTCTTTATATACGGAAAATAATTTAAAAAAAAAACGGTGTATTGTTAAAAAATTTCCGATTTATCATTTGACAAAATTCCAAGCGCTTTATATTAAAAGTTCTTTAAAATATAAGTGATCCAATCGTCAAGGATTGCGTTGTAAGGATGTTCAAGGCCGCCTATCCTTTAAGCTAAATTTGGAGGAATGATTAATGGTTTTTAATGTGCTTCTTTATATTTCTCTCGGCATTTTTATTCTGGGACTGATTTATAAGGCCTACACCTGGTTTTCTCGGAAAATCGGCGTATCAGCCCAGGACTTCACGACCTCTCAGAGATTTTCTGCGGCGGTCAAAGGGACTGCCGGGGTCGTTTTCAGTTTAAAAATTTTTCGCCTTATCAAGGCATTTATCCTGGATGTATTGCTCCAAAGAAGGACTTTGAAAGAAGATTTTCTGCGGTGGGCGATGCATATGTTGATATATTGGGGGTTTATGC
>JBAUWG010000243.1:0-3066 GCA_049583675.1 Desulfobacterales bacterium
CTGGGTTTCAAGAATATTTTCGGCTGGTGTTTTATCGGATTCTGCTTCACCACTTGTTTTTTCGATATTTTTTAGATCTTCGGGCACTTCATAATAAAGACCCACCAGTTTTTTGATGGGGTCGGCAAAATCGGTCCCATCCGGGTTATAGGGCTCAACACCGACCACTTTACCCTTATTGGCAATTACCTCATCCCAAAACAGGTTCATAAATGTTTCGCCGTACTTTTCCTTGGGATAAAGAATGGCGAAATCCCTGATACCGAGCTCCTTGGTCGCATATGACACAAGGGCCTTAACCTGCATCTCGGGTGTAATAAAATTTCTGAAAACATATTCTCCAATTTCAGGGATGCTTTCTTTTTGTGTCAGGGTAATTATCGGGATCCCGTAATCCTGTGCCGCTTTAGCGGCAGAATCGGCCGTAACAATTGGCCCGATGATCGCAGCAACGTTTTCTTCGAACAATTGTTTCACAGCCGCCGCGGCATTGACCGGATCTGAGGCCGTATCCTTTATGATTATTTTGATGGGAGACTGGGGGTTTAACGCGTTGAATTGATTAAAAGCAAATTCAATACCTTTTAATGCCCTGTTACCGTAGACACCGAAGGGACCGCTCAACGGGAGCAAACATCCAATCGTGTAGCGGCTGTACACGGACCGTTTATTGATTTCAGCGATGAGTTTTTGAGCCTGCTTTACATTTTCCTGTTGGGGAAATTTTTCCGTAAAGGCGGCTAAGACCTTTAAAGCCTCATTATACTTTTCTTCTTCGGCATAGTCTATCCCCAGCTGGAACATAAGATAACCTTTGGGGATATTATCTTTAACCTGGTCTATGAGAGATACGATATCTTCAGGTTCCAGTCGCCGAACAGCATCTTTCAACGCATCGACAATGTTGTCTTTTTCCGCATCCTTTGAATTTTTCAGGGCCATGATGTAGTAATTGACGGCGTCTTTTGGAGAACCCATAGACTTGTAAATGTCGCCAAGCAGCAGGTATGTTTTAAGAGTGTGAACCCTGGAAGTCGTATGTTTGAGGAAATCCGTCGCCTGTTCAATGGCATCCCCATAATCGCCAGCCTTGTAATATGCAACGAGCATTTCAAATCGGGCGTCGGAGACAAAATGACTTTTCGGATATTCGACGATGAGGCGTTGGTAGATATTCCGCGCCAGTTGATATTTCTCAAGCATCGTATAGATCGATCCCATTTTCATCAAAGCTGCATCAGCCAAAGGCCCATCCGGATATCGCTTCAGGTATTCATTAAAGTCCGCAAGTGCCTTTTCATAAGATTTTGCGTCGAACATTTTTTCAGCCTGTGAAAAAAGCGTATATGAAGGCCCTACTCTTTCAGGAACCGGCTTGATGGCGCATGCCGCCAAAAAAAGGGCTGTTGTAAAAATCAAAACTATTTTAATCGGTTTCATAAGGATTATCTCCTAAAGGTATATTCTTGCCTTTTAGGGTTGCTCTGTTCTTGAGTCACAGGATGGAATGGTGGAATATTGGGTCTAAAAGCGGAAAAAGTCTTTTTTCAAAAAAGATAGAATACCACTAAACCCATTATTCCAATATTCCCAAGGGGCGAAGCCCCTAAGTTCTTATTTATTCGTTTTGTTTATAGCCGATCAAGGTCTTAATGGTTGGTGTTTACCTCGATTTGACAACAAAGGCAAGAATAACATGAAGCGGCGGCGCCAGCACATTTTAAGATTTTACTTATCCTTGCCAAGTACCTTATAAAAATGTTATAAACCCTCGCCTTTGAAAATCGAAGCGTTTTATGAACAATATCAAACACACTCAAATATTATCACAAAAATTATGAAAAACAAAAATCCAAACCCGCCAGAATCAGCGCCCAATGAAAAACCTGCAAATCTTCATGTTGATCAAGAACTCGAACGCCTGAGACTGCAACTCGATGCCATCGACCAAAAGATCGTGTCTTTGCTTGCCGAACGCCAGGCCGAAGTCGAGTGCATCGTTCAGCTAAAAAAAGCCCACAATCTACCGGTTTATCATCCTGCGAGGGAAGAAGATTTGATCTCACACCGTCGCAGCCAGGGAGCTAAAACCGGGCTCAACCCGGATTATGTTGAAGAAATTTACCGGCGAATTCTCCGCCAATCACGAGTTGAACAAACCGCACAAATGGCACGAAAAGGGGTTCGCGCAGGAGAACGCGTCCTTCTCGTCGGGGGACTCGGAAGCATGGGGCGTTATTTTCATCAATGGTTTGCCGCTGCCGGATACCATGTTCGAATTCTGGATTGTCAGGATTGGCCGAATGTTGATCGCCTTTGCCAGGATGTCGAACTGGCACTGATCAGTGTTCCCATTGAAGTCACTGTATCGGTCGTCAAAAAAATTGCCGCTCACCTGCCCCCGAAATGTGTGTTGGCGGATATCACCAGCATAAAAAAAGTTCCGCTCGCTGCTATGCTTAAAGCGCATCAAGGTCCGGTGGTCGGGCTACATCCGCTTTTTGGCCCTACCCCATCGACCATGGACAAACAAATTGTTGTGGTGACGCCCGGAAGGGATATCGCCGGATGTCAGTGGCTGATCGATCAATTCAGCGCCTGGGGAAGCATTATACTGCAAGTCGATGCCGACGAACACGACAAGATCATGTCTATTGTCCAAACGGTGCGGCACTTTGCTACTTTTGCTTTCGGACAGTTTCTTCGCCGCGAACAGATCAACTTGCCGAGAACGCTGGAATTTTCCAGCCCGATATATCGCCTTGAGCTCGGAATGGTGGGTCGGCTTTTCGCTCAGGATCCATCTCTTTACGCTGAAATAATATTTGCATCACCGGAGCGATGCGTCCTTTTGATGGAGTACCTTGAGTCCCTGGCCACGAATCTTGAAATGGTCAAAAACGGTGATAAAGAAGCATTTCTTGCCGAATTCAAAAAAGTCGCCGATTGGTTCGGGCCGTTCAGCGAACAGGCAATGCGAGAGAGTTCATTTCTCATTGACAAGCTGATCGAACGCTTTTAAAAACGAAGGAACTTTTGAAACGTCAAGCTATTATGGTTCCATCC
>JBAUWG010000244.1:0-8802 GCA_049583675.1 Desulfobacterales bacterium
GCGCAAAATTGCGTCCCATGACCCCCAGTCCGATCAATCCGATATCGCATTTTTTATTGTTACCATGATCCGTCATCGTTATCTCTCCTGGTTTAAGTATAGTCAGTGTCTTTGAAATTTTGCAGCCTGTCAGAATCCGGACAGCTTTGACTTTTATGAGTGAATTTCCAGTCCCATTTCTTTCAGCTTCTTCCGGGTGGATTCGAATCCGGTATGAACAATCCCTTGAATGCCGAAGCCCTGGGCAATTTCAACGAACATGGCCCGATCATCGATATAGACGACTTCTTCGGCCGGCACCTGGGCGCAATCCAAAGCAATCCGGTACATATCTTCATCGGGTTTTCGAAAATGCACGAAACAGGAAGCGATAAAAAAATCAATAAAGCGGTTTAAATTAAATTTTTGACCCGCCGATGGGTTTTTGAGTCATATCGGTAACGCTAACCCGGCCAGCGCGGTATCCATCGATTCTTGTAATTGAAGCAGCGCCCGGCCCTGGTTTTCCAACAGGTGGATCCGCAGTACCCGACGGCCGTGCTGATGCAATGCTTCCGAATCGCCTTTGGCCTGGGCTTGCCTGAAAACGCCGAATGTATAGGGCTTTCCCGGAATATTCATGTCATCCGCGGGGTCTGTCGTCAGCAACAAAAAGACTCCCGTATTGGGACCGCCTTTATGAAGCTGTCCGGTTGAATGAAGATACCTTGGGCCGTACCCCATGGTGGTTGCGATGTGCAATTTGGTTTGCAGCGTCTGGCGAATGTTTTCAAGAATGACGTCCGTGGCGGTTTCTTCGGTGAGATAAGCCAGGATTGCGACATAATCACCGGGGGAAATTTGTCCATGAAAGAAACGGATCAGACCTTCGGAAACGCTGGTCAACTTTGCATCTTCTTTTCCGTATAAGCCGAGCAGCCCGTCGGTAAAGGTCGGTTTTTCCTCCGGCAACCGGCCTTTTTCTTCGACAAGCTTCAACAGCCGATTGGTATTGTCTTTGCTCTCTTGGACATTGGGCTGATCAAATGCATTGATGCCCAAAACTGCGCCGGCGGTTGCTGTGGCGATTTCCCAGCGGAAGAATTCCTGAGAAAGATCCGTTCGATCCGCCATTTCAATGGTCACCACGGGATGTCCGGCCTTGCGCAATTTTCCGACGCTGCGATCAAGGCGCTCATCGCCTTCATTTTTAATCCGGATATGGACAAACACCCGGTCATCCCCGTAAACGGCCGGATACCCCATTGGTTCACCGGCCACCGGGAGCAGGCCCGTGCCGTTCTTGCCGGTGCTTTCGGCCAAAAGTTGTTCCAGCCATATGCCTAAGGTTGAAATCACCGGCGGCACCAGAAAAGTGACCTTGTTTCGACCCTGGTTGGCGAGTTGACCCAGCAAGGCCCCCAGCTGGACGCCGGGATTTTCGCGGATGGACATGTTCGATTCGCAGGCATGCTTCATTCTCAACGATCTGGCCAGATGTTCCGCCACATCGATACCCATCAGGGCCGCCGGCACCAGGCCGAAATATGACAATGCGGAAAAACGGCCGCCGATGTCTTTGAAATTGAGAAATACGCGTCTGAAATTTCGATGCCGGGCCAGATCCGCAAGGGGGGTTTCCGGGTCCGTGATGGCCACAAAATTTTCTCCGGCATGTTCATTTTTTACGGCTTTAACTTTTTCGAAAAAATATTCCATAAATGCCAGGGGTTCGGCAGTGGTTCCGGATTTGCTGGCAACAATAAAAAGGGTTTGTTTTAATGGCACGCGTTTTTCAATATCGGAAATGGTGCCCGGATCCGTGGTGTCTAAGACCATCAACCTAAGCCCATGTTCTGTTTCGGCAAATGTCCGTTGAAAAGCAAGCGGCGCCAGGCTGCTGCCGCCCATGCCCATGTGGACCACATGGGAAAAGCCGGCATTCTTGACGTCTTTGGCGAAATCGGTGAGTTCTTTTACGCTTTTCTCCATTTTTTCAGGCATGTGCATCCATCCTAGGGCATTTCGGATCCCCTCCTGCGCCTTCGGATCTGCACTCCACAATGTGGCATCCTTGCGCCACAGGCGTCCGACAAAGTCGTCTTTTTCCATAATGCCGATTTGTTTTTCCATCTCAAAACCGTAATCGGCAAAATTGATCCGCTGAACATCCATGGGTCCTTTGAGGACCGACAGCCGCTTTGTCTTGAGCGTTTCCATGAGGCTGTCGTACGGTTTGTTGAATTTCTCAATGCCTTGATCTTCAAGCTGCTGGGTAATTTTATCGATGTTGATATCCAGCGCAATCAAATTTTCAAGTACCTCCCCGGCCGCATCCAGGTCCAGCTCCAGCCGGAGGCCAGGATTGCCGTGATCCCGGTAGGCCTTAATCGTTTCCTGGGGCAGGGTATTGACCGTTTCCGGTCCGATAAGGGCTTCGACATATTTGACATCGGCGTAGTCCGGATTCTTGGTACTGGTGCTGGCCCACAAAAGGCGCTGGGGCCGGGCTCCCTGGTCTGCGAGTTTTCGAAATCGCTCGTTTTGAAAAATCGTTTTGTATATCTGATAAGCCTGCTTTGCGCTGGCAATGGCCACCTGGCCGCGACATTTCTTTCCCGGGCCGGATTTTTCCGTATTTTCCCTGATAAGCGTTTCAAGCAGCGGATCTACCAGGACATCGATCCGGCTCAAGAAAAAGCTCGCCACAGAGGCGACGCGGTCAACAGGTTTGCCCTGTGCGGCCCGGTCTTCCAGTCCGCTGATATAGGCATCGGCCACGTCCCGGTAACGCGGCAGGCCGAACAACAGCGTGACATTGACGTTGATGCCCTCGCCGATGAGCCGGCGGATGCAGTTTAAGCCTTCTCTGGTGGCGGGCACTTTGATAAACACATTGGGGCGGTCCAGCGCCTTCCACAGCTCCCGAGCTTCCTGGATGGTGCCGCTTTCGTTGTGGGCCAGGTGCGGATTGACTTCCAGGCTGACAAACCCGTGCTTTCCTTCAGAGCTGTCATACAGGGGTCTGAAAAGGTCGGCGGCTTGACGGACATCCCGTACGGTCAGAAACCGGTAAATTTCCGCCACGCTTTTACCGTCCAGCGCCATGGCGCGAATGTCGTCATCATAATCCCGGCTGCCGGCAATGGCGGTATCGAAAATACTCGGGTTGGAGGTGACGCCCCGGATGCCGTCTTCGTCGATGAGCTGTTTGAGTTCTCCGGACAGGATGATGTTTCTTTGGATGTAGTCCTGCCAGATGCTCTGTCCGAATTCCTGTATGTTCAGCAGCGGGTTTTGCTTCATCGCGCGGTCTCCTTTCTTTTTCTGATGTCGCGGCCGGCGGCGATACGCAGGCGCATACATTGTCTTTATAAATTTTCTTTGACGGTTTTGATAATGGCGTCCTTTGAGATCTCTTCAAAGTCAAGAAGTTCGGCGGGTTTGCCGCTTTTGGGTTTCTTTCTTACCGCCAGTGAAAACAGCGGCACCGAAATCGTGCCCAGTCCGCTCCTGACCGCCTCGCCAATGCCCCCCTCCGGATAATGGTCTTCAACGGTGATGATGCACGATGTTTCTTTTGCGGCCTGGCGAAGTGTTTTTACATCCATCGGCTTGATGCTGTATAGATCGATAACACGGATAAAAATCCCTTCTTCTTTGAGTTCATCGTAGGCCTTGAGGGCTTCATGGAGTGTCACCCCGGCGCCGATGACGGTGATCGCATCTTTCTCATTTTTCTTTAAAATCTTGCTCCCCCCGATCGCAAATGTTTCATCGGCATCATATAGGACCGGCGTTTTCATCCGCGTGGTGCGGATGTACACAATGCCGTTGTATTCGGCGGCCAGTTCGACGATCTTTTCCGTGGATACGGCGTCTGATGGATACAGTACCACGCCGTTGCAAATCGTTCTGAACATGGCGATATCTTCAAGCCCCATTTGCGAAGGTCCGTCCAGACCGATGGACGTTCCTGCGTGGGAGCCCACGAATTTTATGTTCGCGTTCGAATACTGGCTCATCCGGACCTGGTCGAAGGCACGGGTCAAAAATGCCGCAAAACTGGAAGCAAAAGGAATTTTCCCCCGGCACCCGAGCCCGAGGGCGACGCCCGCCATGTTTTGTTCGGCGATATACATTTCGAAAAACCGATCCGGATAGGCTTCCTTAAGTTTTTCTGCGCGGGTGGAGTTGCTCACTTCGCCATCGACGGCCACGATCTTCGGAAACTGCCGGTAAATCCGTTTAAGGGCATTGCCGTAAGCATCACGGGTGGCAACAGGCTTATCAGCGGGGTAATTCAGGGGTTCTGCCGGAGCGGGCTTGACGTCCGCCGGCCGGCGGTCATCCGGGTTTGAAATTCGGCCGCGGATTGATTTATCAATGGTCCCCAGCTCTTTTACGGCGCGTTCATAGTCTTTATTTGAAAGCGCGATGCCGTGCCATCCGTTTTTGTCTTCGACAAATGAAACACCTTTCCCCTTAATGGTTCTGGCAATGATCATCACCGGCCGGTCCGGAACGCTGACGGCATTTTGATACGCCTCAAGAACAGCGGGATAAGAATGGCCGTCGATGAGGATGGTTTTCCACCCAAAGGCTGAAATCCGTTTTTCATAGGCCGACAGATCGTGGCCGTACATGGTTTCACCCCGCTGGCCGAGCCGGTTGACATCAAGGATGCCGATGAGATTATTCAGCTGGTAATAGGCGCCGATTTCCATAGCCTCCCACTGGGATCCTTCCGCCATTTCGCTGTCGCCCAGGAGGACATACGTCCGGTAAGGCAGTTTATCGAGATATTTTGCGTTTAACGCCAGGCCGACGCCGATGGAAAGGCCCTGCCCAAGGGAACCGGTGGCCGCATCCGCATAGGGAAATGACACTGTCGGATGCCCTTCCAGGGGGCTTCCGAATTTTCGATACGTCATGAGGTCATCTTCGGACAGCTTTCCGGCGGCCGCCCACAACGCATAATAAAGCGGAGAAGCATGGCCTTTGGAAAAAATCAACCGGTCGTTATTGGGGTGATGCGGCCGCTCGAGATCATACCTGAAAATACCACTGAACATGAGGGCGGTCATCAGCTCGGTGGCCGACAGCGAAGACGTCGGATGGCCGGAACCGGCATGGGTCGTCGCGGTCAGGATATAATATCGTATCAATTTAGCCAGTTTTATTAGTTCGTTATATTGCTTTTCATCTGTCATAACAATATGTCCTTTTCTTTATGCGATGTTTTTTGGCGGTCATCACATCACGAAAGCGTTTAAAGCAAACAGATTGCTTTTAAGAACGACACAAACAGTGTTAAACATAGACACCGTCTTTAATGTATTTCAACTTGGCATTTATTGTATCTGAAATAAGCGGAAAGAATATTTCCCGTCGGGTGGATCTCTTTTGACCTTTTCTAATTTTCAGTCTGCAAAAAAAGAGGCTGTTTTGAACCAGGATTCTAAATGACAAGTGACGTATTTAGAATTTCCTTTTTAAACTCGGGATAAGGACACATGACATTTGTAATCCGGAGTATGATGCTTTTCCGATATATCATAGTGCCGGACATCAAGCAGCCGCCCCACCCTGGTAACCACATTTACATAAAAATATGGCATGGTGGTCGTATTGTCAATGAACCGCTTTCCCGAAAAGCGAATAACATCGAATCGAGTTTTGGCTCGATTATAATGTCAGTAATATGGCGGGTACTGCAATAGGTACAGGTAAGCGGCGGCGGATTCCTCTTTCGTGATATAAGGGTATGCTGGCATTCTCTGCCCGCCCATCATCATCATCCTCGACCCCAGCTCAACCTGCCAGACGATGCTCTGCATCGACTGTTCCCAGGGGAAACTGGCCAAAGACGGTATAATCCCGCGCATCATCCCCATGCGCCCTATGCCCGGACCGGTTGCGTCGTGGCAGATTTGGCACGTCCCCTTCACCAGATGCTCGCCCACACGGGAAACGGATTGCATTACCAGCTTTTGTTTTTCCTGAGGTTCGGGAGCCCCTACGTGCGCCTTCAGGTAGTTCAACAAGATATTGACTTCTTCTCGATCAAGATGCCTGAACGGCGGCATTTTTTTGCCCCCATTCTGAAGCCGCTGGCGGATGTTTTCCTCTGCTTGGGCGGCCAGATCCTTTGCAAGCTTCCCACCGATGGGTCGGCCCAATTTTTTCATCCGTTCTTCAAGAAGCGTGGGTGAGATACCCTGAAACGGACCGATAAGCGAGTTGATTTCAGGCGGCGCCCCATCACCGTTCGGTCCGTGGCAGGACCGGCAGTCCAGACGGTAGAGGTCGCTGCCGGCGAGGAAAAACCGCTCGCCCATCAGTTTTTCTGCTTCACCGGGACTGAGCCGGTAATTGGAATAAGATCTTCCCATCATTCCCCCCATACCCATTCCCATGGGATTGCCCGATGGTGCCGTATCTACCGGAAATTCCGGTTCTTTCCGCGGTGACGGGGGCGGCGGATCATACCCTCCCATTTCTCCCATCGCCGAAGCCCTGATGTCGAAGATCCCGAGGTGTTTGAGCCAACTGGGACCATGGGCGGGTGTCACCAGATCAGCTGGATAGAGGTTTTGTTTATCGTTGCTGCCTCCGGTAAGACCTGTTGATGGGCTTTTGCCGGCGTTTCCATCGCTCGCAAGCACGATAACCGCCGCAAGGATGATAAGGATTCCGATGCGTATCGGTCCGTTAAAAGCTGCATTTTTAACTCGCATGATCGCCTCCTTGACTATTTTTTCTATTTCTTTTTTTCCGGAACATTTTCGACGGTCAGGTTTCCGGTAGTGACTTCAATGTCCGGCTTTTCCCGAAGTCGCCGGACCCATCCGGTATCTTTATCCGGCATCCAGTACAGACGATAATAGCCCGGGGGAGCCTCGTGAAAAACATAATGACCCTTGGAATCCGTCTGTGTTTCCAGGACAATTCCATCCTGCGGGGATTTCTCTTTGTCGGTTGCAAACCATTTCTCGAGGGCTGCCGGAGAAAACCCCGTATATCTTTCGAGAACGATCTTTACTTGACGGTTTTTCAGTGGCTTTTCCTGCCACATGATCACCCCTTCCACGCTGCCCATTTCTTCCTTCAGCAACTCCTGGTGGGCGTCCATACTCGCCGGGAAACCGGAGAGGTGTTCGATCCCGGTTTTTCCGATTCTCTCGGGGGATCCTTCAGACCGGACCGCCTTTCCGCCTTTTTGGGACCAATCGGGGATTTCCGATTCCTGTTTCATGGACGGTGCCAATGCCGGGGTCTTCGACGTAATGACCCGGATATTGCGGCGCGGAATTTTCAGTATCAGATAATCCTTGCCTTCTTCCCAGATAACCTTGCCTGCAAGAGGCGTCGATGGTTCGCCCCCGCTCCTGCGCACGGACTTTATCGTCGCTTTTGGAAAACGGATCGTCACGCTTTGATCATCCTCTCCGACAACGACGCCGGTCTGCACCCCCTTTTGATTTTGAAACAGGATTTCATCTGCAAAGCATGGAAAAGAAAACAGACCCGTCAGGATAATGACAACCACCAGTCCTATTGGCCTTTTTGCTGTCATAAAACCCCTCCCCTAAATATTTTTTTATACAGTGGCTATCTCTTGGTCAGCCCCTTAAATATAGCGTTGGTGGTTTTTCCCGCCTTAACCGTCACCTGCTGTGAAGTCTCTTTGAGTTTTTCATCCCAGACTTTCAACTGATACGTTCCCGGCGGCACATTTTTTATTTCAAAGGTTCCGGTTTTGCCGGTCAGATCAAAGTAGGGATTCTGTAATACGATCACGAAGGCGCTCATTTCCGGATGGATGCTGCAAAGAAGGGGAACCTCTCCCAGATGATTAAAGGTTTGGGTTTTTTTGACGCCGCTGCCGTATATCCCAAGGTTAAAGGATGTTGCCGAGCCCGGGGGTGAAAACACATTGTGGGCAACGGTATCATCATTGGTAAAATCGACCGTGGAGCCCTTTAAAACCGGGAGGATGTGAGGCATGAAAACCATGCCTTTCTGGCTCATATGCGGATTTGCTTTGGACGGCGGAAATTCTCCGTTCACATGATCGATGTATACCAGCGCCGGATATTGACTGACATAAGGGGACTCCACCATCCCTTTGATCGTTCCCCCCTGTTCTCCGGCTCCGGCCCATGGTGTCTGAACCCCAAAAGCGAGAGAGAACATAAACAGAACCACGCTCCAGAATAATCCGAAAGTCAATAATTTTTTCATTGATGTCATCATGTCCTATTCCTCCTTTTAAAACGCAAAATCCAGTTGGAAGGCGATCTGATCGTCATCTTTTATTTCGCCGCCGGCGGCTTCGGTAGGCTCATTCTTCGTATAAAACATTCCTTCCACAACGACCCTGATATTGGCGCGCAGAAGCATTGTCGAACCCACGATAAATCTTGCCAGATCCCTGTTATCGAAATTTTTTACGGAAAGGTTCTCATACCTGAGGTACGGCACCATCCATGGAAAAACAAAATACTCGGCTTCGCCAAACCAGATATCCTTATTCTCCTCGGTCTGGTCATTGCTGCCGTGTATGTATCCGCCTGCCAGTGAAAGATTCTGATAATTGATCCGGGCATCCCCCCCGATCCGGTCATAGAGATCGGCGTTTACGCCGATATGGCTCCGGTAGGCGAAAACGCCGAAATGAATCGAATCATCCCGCCAGTATCCGGAAGGGCTGGTGCCAATTCCGCCCGCCTCAGACGTCCTTCCGGAACCGTCATATCCAAGCCCCCCGAATTTCAAGGCAAAACTGGCATAATAATCCTTATCGCTGTTGTCCCGATC
>JBAUWG010000245.1:0-3667 GCA_049583675.1 Desulfobacterales bacterium
CTAGTGTCCATCCATAAATGAGGATTTTTGTTCGAGATCAAGGCATGCGAAAAAAATAACCACAGGCATATAGTTGATATTCCGAGGATTATTTTTTGAGCATAACGCCGAGATCGGGCAAAAAGACTATTTATGGATGGACACTAACTAATTATCGCAAACGGTAAGATCCCATGGATTGAGGTTTGTGTAAGCTATATGGACAATCATAAACTTTCAATCTATCCGCTCTCGATAAACGAGTTCTTTTCGATTCAACAATCTATCCGCTCTCAATAAGCGAATTCTTATCAATTCAATCGGTTTCCGACCCCACATCAGTTGGGGGAATGAAACTCACATTTCAAGGAGGTTTATTATGAAGACTAAAACGTTGTCTATAGGGCTTTCTTCAATCCTGATTTTCTGCGTGGCGCTGCTGTTTTCAGGCTCTGCCTTTGCCGCTAAAAACGTGATCAAATTGGGATGTGCCATGTCCTTTACCGGTGCCCAGAGCCGGACCGGCAAACTCTACGTCGATTCATACAAGTATGCCGTCGAAGCGATCAACAAGGCCGGCGGCGTCAAGGTCGGCGGAAAACACTACAAGTTAAAGCTGGTCTTTTATGATGACGAGAGTAAACCCACCGAAAGTTCCAAGTTGGTCGAAAAGCTGATCACCGTAGACAAGGTCAATTTTCTTCTCGGCCCATACAGCAGCGGCATCACCATCCCCGACAGCATCGTGGCCCGGCGTTACCGCGTGCCGATGATTGAAGGCGGCGGTGCTTCCGGAAAAATCTTTAGCGAGGGGAACAAGTACATCTTCGGTACCCTGCCACAAGCTGGAGATTATTTTGCCTCAACCCTTGAATTTCTCAAAGAGATGAAACCCTTTGCCAAAAAGGTGGCCATTATCTACGCCGACGACAAGTTCGATGTCAGCGTCGCCGAAGGAACCTTGCCCAAAGCCAAAGAAATGGGCTATGACGTCGCCATTTATGAAAAATATACCGAAGGGGCCTCGGACTTTTCTTCGATTTTGACCAAGGTCAAATCCGATGGCATCAACGCCGTCCTCGTGGCCGGCCACACGGAAGAGGCCATCAATTTCGTGCAGCAGGCCAAGGAGCTCAATGTGTCCCCGTATATTCTGAGCCTGACCGTGGGGCCGTCGGAAGCCGATTTCCGTAAAGCCCTGGGAAAAGATGCCAACTATGTTTACGGTGTCGCGTCATGGTCGACCCAGATGAATTTTTCCGGTTATATTTTCAAAGATACCGCTGATTTCGTAAAAAACTTCAAGAAAAAATTCGGTTATGATCCCGATTATCACAATGCATCGGCCATTGCCGATATCGCTATTTTCAAAAATGCCATCGAGCGTGCCGGCAGCCTGGATCGCGAAAAAGTCCGCGATGCCATTGCTTCCACCGATCTGAGCACGATTTACGGAAAGGTGACCTTTATGAAAAACGGCCAGATCAACGGCACCAGCGTTGTCTTGCAGATTCTTAACGGAGAGGTCCAACAGGTATTCCCCAATGCCGCGCATGCGGCGGTTTACCCTGTCCCCGCCTGGGATAAGCGTTGAAGAACCGTATAGCCTTGTGAGTACAGATGGTCTCATCTCCCCTGCGGGACAAAGAGACCATCTGTGCTTTCTTCGAGCCTTTCGTGTTTTCTCTTCTTCCGGCCGAGTCCTTGGAATCGAGGAAAATCTATGCTGACACAGGTCATTATCAACGGCTTGCTCAAGGGAGGGCTTTATGCGCTCATGGCCATGGGCATGTCCATGATCTGGGGAGTGATGAACATCATCAACATTGCCCACGGATCCTTTATCATGCTCGGCGCCTATATCACCTATTGGCTTTTCACCGGATTTGGGATGGATCCCTTTGTGAGCCTGCCCCTTTCCATGGCAGTAATTTTTCTCTTGGGATGGCTTATCCAGAAATACCTCATCAACCTGGTGGTGCAGGCCGATATTTTCATAACGCTTCTGCTGACCTTCGGTATCGAACTGCTGATCAACAACCTCGCACTTCTCTTTTGGACGGCGGATGTTCGTAAAGTGCAAGTCGGCTACGGAGCGGCGAACTTTCAATTTTTCGGCGCCACCGTACCTTACGTGCGCCTGGCCGCCTTCATCATGGCCCTTCTTATCTCGGCCATTCTCTTCCAGCTCATGAACCGTTCCCGCACCGGCCGGGCCATACGGGCAACGTCACAGGAACTGGATGCGGCCAAGCTGAGCGGGGTAAGAGTCGGCAATATTTACGCCAGTACCTTTGCTATCGGGACGAGTCTGGCGGCGGCAGCAGGGACTCTCTGGGCGATTCTCTTTCCCATCTCGCCCACCATGGGCGGAATCTTGACCTTAAAGTCCTTTGTCGTGACCATTATCGGCGGTCTGGGAACGATGATGGGACCGCTGGTCGGCGGGCTGATCCTCGGCATCGCGGAAGCGCTGGGCACGAACTGGTTCGGCTCGACCTATGAAAACCTGATCAGCTTCGCCATTTTTCTGGTGGTGCTCATTTTTATGCCCAGGGGAATACTGGGAGTAAGAAGGTAATCTATGAAAAAATCGTCAATTTTCATGGGAATTACCATTGCAGTTGCCGTTGCGCTGCCTTTTATTCTCAATAACTTCGACCTCCGGACAGCAACGGACATTCTGATTTTCGCGATCCTTGCCAGCAGTTGGAATATCATCGGCGGCTACACCGGATATGCCTCTTTCGGCAATATTGTCTTCTTCGGCCTGGGCGCTTATACAACGACCATTTGCATGACAACCCTGGGACTCGGCTTTTTCCCGTCGATGGTGCTCGGCGGACTGCTCAGCGGAATGTACGGATATCTGGTCGGGCTGCCCATTCTTCGGCTGAAAGGGCATTATTTTGCCATCGCGACACTGGGTCTTGCCGAGGCGACCAAAGCCCTGGTCCAGAATCTAAACATCACGGAAGGAAACTCCGGCATGTATCTGCCCATTCCCGACTTTTCCATTGACGCCAGCTATCGCTTTTTTTATTTTACATCGTTAGGCGTACTGCTGATGATGCTGCTGGCCACCTATTTCTTGCTGAAAAGTAAATTCGGCTATGGCCTGATTGCCATCCGAGAAGATGAAGACGCCGCGAACTCCATCGGCATCAACACGACGCTGTTCAAAAGCGCGGCATTCGGTTTGAGCGGTTTTTTCTCAGGTTTTGCAGGGGCGATCTATGCGTATCAACAGGGGTTTATCAAGCCGGAGCCGGTGTTTGCAGTCACCAGCACCGTGAAAATGATCGTCATGGCGGTGTTTGGCGGAATCGGCAGCCTATGGGGGCCGACCATCGGCGCGGTAGCCATTGAGCTCATCACCACTTTTCTGACCGATTATTTTTTGATTATTCACACGCTATTTTTCGGTTCCATCATCATCCTGGCCATTCTCTTTGCGCCTAAGGGTATCTATGATATCTTCACCGGCCGCAAAAAATTGGGAATCGTCTATTTTCTCGACAACATCAGGAAGAACCGGGTGTAAAGGAGCGGGCGGATATAATAATCCTGACCAGAGGAACGGTTTTAGTTAGTGTCCATCCATAAATGAGGATTTTTGTTCGAAATCAAGGCATGCGAAAAAAATAACCGCAGGCATATAGTTGATATTCCGAGGATTATTTTTTGA
>JBAUWG010000246.1:0-2986 GCA_049583675.1 Desulfobacterales bacterium
TCCTTGCCAATTTACCCAGGGATTGTGTTTTCTGGCATAATCACCTGAAGATTTGCCGTCAAAACCGATCGATGGCAGATCTTCCGAATATCCGGCAAATGTCCGCCCTGTTTGCAGCAATTCGGCTCCTAAGTTGGGAGAAGTGAAGGGAAGATGCTTGGGAACATCGTCACTGGTTACGCCCTGATCTGAGCCGGAAAACAGCATCAAGTAGTTAGGTTGGCTGGGGTGGGTCATCGCGTAGGATTGAGTGAAGAGTGCCGTCGCCGAATCGCTGACCAGAGCATTCAGGTAAGGCGCTGCAGAATTCCCCATAATCTGGTCGTAGCCGTGATTTTCAAAAATCACAAATATGACGTGATCCGCAACGAGCAGTTGTGAATAAAAGTTAGTACTGAAAAAAGCTACACCGAGAATCGGTAGTAGCATTAAGAATCGTAGTTTCATCGTCAATCTCACTCATTCATTTAAGTAATCCTAATTTTGATAAGTACCAAATCATCCCCGTTCGCCGACAAAAAAATGAGTCCTTCTGCCCGGTCTTGCAGCGCTTTATTGAACAGATGTTTTAAAAATTAAACCTCACGCCCAAAAGAACATTATTGCTAACAAATTCCGCCTTCGTAGTATTGTATTCGGAATCTTCTGTGCCAAAGTAACGATATTTTACATCGATCAAAATTTTTTCGGTTAAAGCATACCCTACTCCTATTCCTATCTGATATGCAAAAACGGTGTCCGTATCACTTGAACCGGAAAAGCCTACTCTAGAGATATCAAGATCATTAAACTCGACTTGAGCAAACCCTAAACCAGCACTTATATACGGTGTAAATGCACTTCTGTTGACAAAATCATAATATCCGTTAATTAAAAATGAAAGCGCTACCGCGTCTCCAGTGGGGTCAAAAGGAACTCCCTGTGCACTTATTTTTTTAATATCATTTTTTTGATAAAACAATTCTCCTTCCACTCTAAATCTATAAAAATCATATCCTAAAGCTGCGCCAAGCGCTAATCCGGTATCAAATTCAGTATTAACCGTAATACCAGGAACAGCCGAGTCTGTTATATCGGAATCACTTGCCATTGCAAAGCCGGCATTTCCACTCACATAAAGTCCTTTAGCACTGCAAACGGGAACAGAAAAAAAGAATGCCAGAATACAAGCGGAAATGATGAATAGATTTGTTTTCATAGACCCCCCGATATTTAAATTTAGATGATTGTAAAAGATCTGACACCCTATCCTCGTTAATTTATCAGCAACTAAAATGGATTGTATCCGTTTATGATGGGCAGGCTGCTGACCAATTCGATATTTGGAAATGAATATATTTTAATCGAACCTGAAACGGTTGCATTATATTTGCACTGATTGGGGACAACATAGGTTTTCCCGGTAAATATATTCCTCTCCTGATGCGCTTGTACAAACTCTCCGAGTATATCTACCGAGTTGATGCTTCCCATGACGGCATAGTCCAACGGTCTATCTGCACCCTTTGCGTCTTTCGCAGTAAAACGAAGATCCTGTTTTCGGGGGCAGCCCCCCGCCGGTGCGGAATCTTGCGACCGGCAAACACGACAATCGCTTCATTTAAACTATTAAGCAAACAAATTAATAAAATCAACAAAAAACAAGGATTAAGGAGCAGGGGAAATGGGATAGAATTTGGAAGGCGGAGGATGGATATCAGAGGTAGGAAGTCTGGGATCACCTTTAAAACCTATATCTCATTCCCCCATTAATAAAGGGTCGGTTGCTTTCTATCCGATCATTAGGACTTTTGCGCCGCGTATTTTTCTTTCTTTCAGTTCGAGCAGGGCCTTGTTGGCCGATTCCAGGGGGTATTCTTCGATTTCCGGGATGATGGGGATCTGAGCGGCCAGCTCGATGAATTCGCTGACGTCTTTTCGGGCGACATTGGCCACGCTTTTGATCTCTTTTTCCATCCAGAGATGTTCGTGATAGTTGAGTCTCAGCAGATAATCTTTGTCTTTGTCTTCTTTTCGAATGGCATTGATCACCAGTCTTCCGCCGGGCTTTAAATGGTTCAATGCCTCGACCACCGGCTTCCATACCGGCGTGGTATCGATGATGCCATCCAATTTTTCCGGTGGTTGGTCGTCGGTATTTCCGGCCCAGACCGCGCCCAGCTCCCGGGCGAAATCCCTTTCTCTTTCGCTTCTGGCAAACACAAACACCTTTACATCGCTATGCTTGTAGTTGACCATTTTAAGGACGAGATGGGCCGAAGCCCCGAATCCGGTGAGTCCCAGGTTCTGGCCGTCTTTGATGTTCGTGAGCCGCAAGGACCGGTAGCCGATGGCGCCGGCGCATAACAGCGGCGCCGCCTGGGAATCTGAAAAAACATCCGGAATGCTATACGCAAAGTCCTCGGGCACCGTCATATACGCTGCATATCCGCCATAGGCGTCCCGCCCGGTGGCCTTAAATGATTCGCACACATTCTCTTCTTCTTGCCGGCAAAAATCACAATGGCCGCAGGCCGAATAAATCCAGGCAACCCCGACCCTGTCGCCGGTTTCATGCCGACCGGCACCAGACCCTGTCTCCTCGACTCTACCCACGACCTGGTGGCCCAGGACCATGGGAAATATTGACGGCGGGGTTCTCCCCTCGATCTCGTCAAGCTCGGTATGACAAACCCCGCAAGCCGATACTTTTATGAGCAGCTCTTTTTCCCCGGGAACCGGCTTGGGCAGGTCTTTTAGCTGAAGCGGATGCTTGTTTTTGCTAAGATCGCAGATCTCGTTTAATACCATGGCTTTCATATCGACGACTCCTCAAGTCGTTTAGAAAATAGGTGACCGCAAATGGACGCAAATTTGATTAGAAGATGAGAAGGTTAGAAGATCAGAAGTTATGAGGTTCTGAGGATTGCTAACTTTCTCACTTTCTTACTTTCTTAGTTTTCAACATATTTGTGTTTATCCGCGTTCATCTGCGGTTCCCTTACAC